>JAIOHO010000626.1 GCA_019912905.1 Anaerolineae bacterium | reverse complement strand
CCCACACTGCCGGGTGAAAACCTCGACGCACTGGTTGCGCCGCCGCCGCCCATGCCGATGTATGCGCCGCCGGGGACGACCCGCCCACTGACCGCGCAGGCCGTGCCCGAGACACAGGCACGCCAGCGGCCCACCGGCGATTATGCCATCATCGGCGTGCTGGATGGTCCCAATGGACCCGGGTCGGGCTTCTTCCTGACGACGGAAGGCATCGTCGTGACGACTCGCTACGTCGTCGGCGCGCGGGAAAGTATGACCGTCGAAATGGAGGCGGGCAACCGGCAGATCGCCCAGGTCGTCCGCTCCTTCCCAGACCTGGACGTGGCGCTCCTGAAAACCGATCAGGCCGTGCGCACGCTGCTGCCGCTGGCGGTGGGCGACCCACTGGCCGAAAACACCGGCATCGTCATCGTGCCTTACCAGCTCGACCGGGTGTATGGACGGCGGCGCGAGACCGGACGCTCGCTGGCCCCGCATCTGTTCCCGACCGACATCGTCCAGGTGCCGGATGCCGGAGGCGAACCCGTTTTCAACGAGCGGCAGATGGTGGTCGGCATGATGACACGCAATATCAGCAGTTCCTCGGCTTATGTGTACGGCGTCCATATCGCGGCAGTGCAGCGCTGCCTGGACGTGTATCATTACGAACTGCGCAGCGTGCAGAACCGGGTGTACTGCTCCAGCTGCGGTTATGCCAGCGCCGCAGCCACCGTCGGCGGTTATTACTGCGAAACCTGTGGCACGGTCATGCCCCACGCCCGCGACCAGGTGCGCGCGCAAACGCCGAACATGGCATCGTTTTACGGCGAAAACACGAATGCGCCCTGCACCCAATGCGGCGCGCGGGCCGGATTTTATGATGGACTGTGCCTGCGCTGTGGGCGCGCGGGCGATCCCACCCGACCGGCGTAAGATGGAAGCGGCATGATGAACCCGCACATCCCGACACCCCAGGCGAGGAGGTTGTAATGGTCTACAAACGACAGCAGGCGGTCCCCCCCCAGGATGATGCCCTCAGCCGTTCGGCGGCGATGGTGCAGCAGGTGCTGGTGTCGGTCGGCGCGGACCCCGACCAGTCGCGCCTGAGCGTGGACAGCGGCTACGGCTGGAACTTCCGCTACGGCTCGGCCATCATCGAGATTTATATCCACCGTACTGAGGAAGGCAGCTACTTTCAGGTGCTCTCGCCCATCATCCATCTGCCCCAGGCGGGCCTGCTGCCGCTCTACCGCCGGATGCTGGAACTCAACCTGCAACTGACCAATGCCGCGCTGGGGGTGTATCACGACGCGGTCTACATCTTCAGCGAACGCCCGCTGGACGGACTCGATCCGGTGGAAGTCAACAGCACGATTTCGCGCGTCGCCTCCTACGCCGACGACCTCGACAACCGGCTGGTGGCCGAATTCGGCGGTCGCCTCTACGCGCGGGGCTGACAGCCGCTTGGACAATCCGCCGTTCGTGCCGCCGCGCCACATCGTCGCCGCCAGCGCCCTGGTCAGCAACCCGGCAGGCGACATTCTGCTGGTGAAGACCTACAAACGCGGTTGGGAAATCCCCGGCGGGCAGGTCGAACTCGGCGAAACACTGACCGATGCCGCCCTCCGCGAAACGCAGGAAGAATCCGGAATCACCATTACGCTGGGGCCGCTCGGCACCGTGCAGTCCAACCTGACGCGGAGTCTGGTCATCTTCGGTTTTCTGGCAGCCTATCAATCCGGTGAATTGCAAACCAGTGACGAAACCGGCGAGGTGGCCTGGGTCGCGCGAAACGAGGTGCTGGCGAGGATCACGCACCCTGCCATTTACGACCGAGTGCGCTTTCTGCTGGCGTATGACGGGCGCGTGGTCTATCACAGCTACCGGCTCGACCCCTATGCGGTGGTGGGGATTCAGACCGTGTGAATGGGCTGTCGTCGGATAATCTACGAAAAAATGTCGCGCACGGGCAGTTGGAAACCGGGGAGCAAATCGCCGCCAGCCAGAACAGCGTCAATGCCAAACGTCTGCACGGGCTGGCCGGGAGCATGCACACGCACGATAATCGCCTGAGGAAAGACGGCCCAAAGGGTCGTCCCCGCCGCCACGTAATTGCTGATTTTGACCATCAGCCGGTCCAGCTCTTTGGGTGACGATTCATCGGAAACGACCTCGACCGCCAGATCGGGCGCAAGGGGGTTCCAGACACCCTGGAACGGTTCTGGCTGCCGCTGGCGGGAAATAAACGCGACATCCGGTACATAACGGTCGCCTGCGATCCTATATCCGCCATCGGCGCCGGTGACATCGCCGAGATCATTCGCTTCGATCCACATGCCGATCTTGATCAGAATTTTGGCCGCAATCCTCGACGCATAGTTGTTCGATACCACCTCGATGATCTCCCCGTCGATGAATTCGTAGCTTTCGTCACCCAATTCTGGCCGCTGGAGATAAGCTTCAAATTCTTCAACGGTTGCGATCGGTCTTGTCTGAGAAACCACGTCACACCTCAAAATACCTAGATTTCCAGCCTATTTACAGTATAACGGCAAAACTGAATCTATCTGATCATGTTACTCTACCGCCGCGCCAGCACCCGCCGCAGGCCGCCCGCCAGTGCTTGCAGATAGCCGCCCAGCGCGATCAGCACGGCGATCATCAGGCTCTGGGCGATGACCGCTTCCGGCCCGCTGAAGTACAGGAA
>JAIOHO010000625.1 GCA_019912905.1 Anaerolineae bacterium | reverse complement strand
ACCCCGGAACAGGCCCTGAGCAATTTCGATGGCGAAAATATCCTCGGCACCTGGACACTGACCATAATCGATAATAATAACCAGGACGCCGGAACCCTGAATGCCTGGTCGCTCCTGATCGACTTTACTCCAGTGACGGGTGGCAGCGACGAGGTCAGGGTGCCCCAGTCGAACTCGGACATCGATGATGATGGCATCCCCAACAGCCGGGACAACTGCCCGTATGCGGCCAATCCAAGCCAGGAAGATGGCTGGGGCAGCGCCATGGGCGACGCCTGTGATACCGAGTGGTACAACCTGTCTGGCATCGGCGTTTCAGCCTTCCCGCAGAAAGATGGCACCTTCGACGTCTATGGTAACTGCACCTTCATGGCCGATGGGGACCCCCGCTGCCCGATCATCGCCAGCTTCGATCCTGCGACATTCACACCGGATATGATGCCGAAGGAATTTACGTTGGGTGATGCGGGAACGTGGAGCGTGTGGGTCTACTATCTGCACAGCAATAATGGCGCAGACGTCTATCAGGTGAATACCTACACCACCAACCCGCCCCAGCCCGATACGCTGACGGACGACCGTATGGAAATCCATGTTTACGGCGGGTCGTGGCAGTGGTATCAGCGCGTGGGACGTTCACATGGGCTGCCCAACGGCGTGGGTATGGTGATCAACAGCAGTGGGGACGCGGGTTCCGACAGCAGCAGCGAAAAAGGCGGCTGATCACTCCATAATTTCAGCACACTCTCAGGCCGGGACATGTTCGCCCCGGCCTGTTTGATTCTGACGCAGAGGGGACGCGCTAGACCTGCGGCAGGGCACTCAGCGCGCGATCAATTTCTTCCTGCGGGTATTCGTAGTCTTCCAACTGCCCGGCGAAGTAGGCGTCATAGGCCGACATATCGAAATGGCCGTGTCCGCTCAGATTGAAGAGGATGACGCGCTTGTCGCCCGCTTCTTTGGCGGCCAATGCCTCGCGGATCGCGACGGCGATGCCGTGGGCGGCTTCTGGCGCAGGGATGATTCCCTCGGCACGCGCAAAGGCCACCGCCGCCTGGAAGGTCTCCAACTGATGGACCGCCACCGCTTCCATCAGGCCCTGATCGTACATCTCGCAAACGATGCTCGCCATGCCGTGATAGCGCAGCCCGCCCGCATGAAGCGGAGCCGGGACGAAATCGTGACCAAGCGTGTACATTTTCACGATCGGGCCGAGACCGACGGAATCACCGTAATCGTAGGCATAGGTGCCGCGCGTCAGGCTGGGGCAGGCCGCAGGTTCCACACCGATGAGCCGGGTCTTTTTGCCCGCCGTCAGATTTTCGCGCAGGAAAGGCAGCGCAATGCCGCCGAAATTGCTGCCCCCGCCGATGCACGAGGTCACTACGTCGGGATATTCCCCGGCCAGCGCCATCTGCCTCAGAGTCTCCTCACCGATGACCGTCTGGTGCATCAGCACGTGGTTGAGGACCGAACCGAGCGAGTATTTGTATTTGCCGGCGCTGGTCGCCGCCGCCTCGACCGCCTCGCTGATGGCAATACCGAGCGAACCAGTGCTGTTCGGGTCGCGTTCCAGAATCGAACGGCCCGCCTGAGTCTTGTCGCTGGGGCTGGGCGTCACATCTGCGCCGAAGGCCTGCATGATCGCGCGGCGGTAGGGCTTTTGCTGGTAGCTGATCTTCACCATATAGACGTGGCACTTCAGGCCGAAGAAACTGCACGCCTGTGAGAGAGCCGTCCCCCACTGGCCCGCGCCGGTCTCGGTCGTCAGTTCGGTGACGCCTTCCTGCTGGTTGTAGTAGGCCTGCGCGACGGCGGTATTCAGCTTGTGACTGCCGCTGGGGATGCCCCTTCGTATTTGTAGTAGATGTGCGCCGGGGTATCCAGCGCCTTTTCCAGACGCCGGGCGCGCAGCAGCGGGGTTGGACGCCAGAGCTTGTAGATTTCACGCACCTCTTCGGGAATTTCGATGTACCGTTCCTGGCTGACTTCCTGCATGATCAGGGCCATCGGGAACAGCGGGGCCAGATCAGCAGGGCCGATTGGCTGTTTGGTGCCGGGATGCAGCACGGGCGGCAGGGGGCGCGGGAGATCGGCCTGGATGTTGTACCAGTGATGCGGGATTTCCGACTGCGGCAGGTCAAAACGCACAACCTCGTTGCTCATAAACAGACTCCTATGCATGAAAAATATTCGTTGAGTTGGCGGTAGTGTAGCGAGTTTAGGCCCTTCGTGCTACTTGCAACCTTACGGGGGTGCGGTCGAGATTGGGGGCGCTTCTGCCAGTCGCCAGACGTTGAAAACGTCCGGCTGCCCGGTGCGGTGGGAAGTCCTGAAGGCACGCTGACCCGCCGAAACAGCCCCCGTTTCAGGGGGCTTCCAGGCTTTTGGGTAGCCAGGAGTTTTGAACTCCAGGCGGTAGTAACCCAATGTGCCCATTCTTGGATGCAACCTTACGGCAGCGTGGATGCGGGCAGGACAGCCTTCAGGCGGCCTTCGAGTTCGCTGAGCATGATGGCCGTCGCGCCCCAGACTTTGTGGCCGTTAAACGCATACAGGGGGATGCGCACCAACTGGCCGTTGAAGGGCCAGTCTTCGACCCGTTTAAAGCGTGGATCGACCAGCGCCATCAGCGGCACGCTGAAGACCTCGGCAACTTCATCCGGGTTGGGGTTGAACGGGGGGATATGATCGAGTGCCGCGACGACCGGGAAGACTTCAAAATCGCTGGGTGGGATATAGATGGGGGTCAGGCTGCCCAGAATGGCGGTCGAGGGGTCGTCGATTCCCACTTCTTCGCGGGTTTCGCGCAGGGCCGTGACGACAAAATCGGCATCGCCAGGGTCGCGCCGCCCACCTGGAAAACTTACCTGCCCGCTGTGGCCGCGCAGCGTGTCGGTGCGCCGGGTCAGTACAAAATGGAGTTCGTGGTCGATGGGATACAGCAGCACCAGCACCCCGGCCTGCCGCGAGCGAGGAGACTTCTGGTCGATCCGCGGTCGGGTGCCGGGCAGCATCGATTCGTGAGCGGCGGTCGCGTCGAAATCAGGTATGTCCAGCGCGGCCCGCACGTCGTCGAGGGAGATCAGGGAATGTCCTGCCATGCGTGAATGAAATAGTCCTGCCGTGTATACAGTTTGCCAGCGGATACTGCCGGTATCGTCTCGGTTTTCGGGTACAACCGCAGCCGCAGCGCCTGCCAGTCGGGGCGTCCGGCGGCATCCCAACTCACCAGGGTATCCTGAACCGCCAGCAGCGCGTCTGGTGAGCCAAAGCTCTGAACTGCGCCATGTCCCTGAAAAGGCACGAAGCAGGCACTGCCCGCTCGGATCAGTGCCAGGCCGCTGCCGTCGATGCCGTAGACCTGCTGATTTGCGCTCAGGTTGTAGGCCGCGAAGGTAAATCCTTCCGGCAGATTGAGCACGAGATAGGGCAGAAAGCCATGAAAATATTCGCTTCCGCTCAGGCGAATATCCAGCAGACTGTCTTCCACGCCGTCGGCCAGCAGCGCATACAGTGCCGCGCCATCGACCGCCGGGACATCGTTGGAAGTCAGCACCAGTGGAGAATTGCCGACACGTCGGGTGACCTCCGGCCCCGCACCTACACTGCGCAGGTGGATTAAGCCGCAGGGCAGGTTGCTCTCACTGTAGAGCCTGTCGTCGCCCTGAACCTGAAGGGCAGCGCTGACCTGCATGGCGTCGATCCACAGGGGGGCCACGATGATGCCGCGCGGCTTCAACTGGGTCACCCAGGCTTTGGGAATGTCCCATACCCCGGCGGTGGCGATGATGCGGTCATAGGCCGCCCGGGGTGCATACCCGCCCGCGCCGTCCGTGAGGACCACGCGCACATCAAAAGCTCCGGCGCGCTGTAAGCTGCGCTCAGCCTGTTCCGCCAGGTCATGATCCAGTTCGAGCGTGGTGACGTTGCCATCGCGCCCGACCACGTACTGCATGATGGCTGCGTTATAGCCGGTGCCCGCGCCGATTTCGAGCACGTTCTGGCCCGGTTGAACCTGAAGCTGACGCAGCATCATCGCCATCATCATGGGCTGGCTGGACGAACTGAGCACACCGCCTTCGCTGTCGCGTTTGACAGGCAGCGCTTCGTCCGAATAGATTTCCTCCAGCGTCAGATCGGACAGAAAGTAGTGCCGGGGTACCGCGCGAAAAGCCGCCTCCAGGAGCGGGTCGGCCAGTTCGCCTTTTTGCTTCAGGCTGTCCACCAGGGCGGTGCGCAGTGCGCGCGTTTCTGCGTTATCGGGGTTCATACCATGCCCGGCGCTTGCGCAGCGAGACACCGGCTTCGGCATCGGTGCGGCGTGCGGTGCGCACCCGCCCGCGCGAGTCGATGTGGACCTGACCGGCCTGCTGCAAGCGCGCGAATTCCTCCGGCGTAATCACCGGGGCTGGTTCGCCGCCGAGCCGCTCCAGGCGGTCCTGCATACTTTCGTCCTCGGGTGGTGTCTCAACCGGCGGTGGGGTCACAGCAGGGGTC
>JAIOHO010000624.1 GCA_019912905.1 Anaerolineae bacterium | reverse complement strand
GTCTCATACACCGCCGCATAATTGGTGTCCCCATGTCCGGCACTGAGGGGAATGTTCACGGTGAAGCCCCGGCCTTCACCGCTGCTCGTTTCCTGAACTGCACCTGCTCCCGGGTAAAAAGGATACTGGTGGGTGGAGACGAACAACGCCCTGGGGTCGTCGTACAACATTTCCTGAGTACCATTGCCGTGATGCACATCAAAGTCCACAATCAGGATACGCTCAAGCTGGTGCTGCTGCTGCGCATGTTTCGCGGCAAGGGCGACGTTGCCCAGCAGACAAAAGCCCATCGCATTGCCTGGAACGGCGTGATGACCGGGTGGCCGGATGACGGCCAGCGCATTCGCAACCTGTCCGCTCAGAACCTGATCGACGGCCAGGACGACCCCCCCGGCGGCAAGCCGCGCGATTTCCAGGGAGGCGGGGCAAAAATATGTGTCCGGGTTGAGCAGGACCGTCGCCTGATGCGACTGGGTCACCCACTGCAAGGTATCAAGATAATGGGGTGTATGCGCACTGAGAATCAGGTCCATGGACGCAGGCTGGGCCAGGACCGAGGACATGCGACCTGACAGGCCAGCGGCATCAAGCTCCTGCCAGATGGCTTCGATGCGACCGGCGCATTCCGGGTGACCGGGCAGGTCATGTTCGATGTAGCGTGGGTGCGTTACATAAGCTGTTGCCACAGTCAATAGTCCGCAATAAGGGATGTCTACTCAATCGGGTCACCGATTCAGTATTCTACAAGTCCCTGCTATAATCGTCAAAAAGGCTCTATAATGAACTCTGATCCGGCTAACCATCCTCAACATCGGGGCAAACAGCGTCCCCCCATTCCACGATCTGTCGCCCGCTCGGTCTATAAGAGCCTGGGCCTGAAAAGCAAAAAGAGTAGAGGCTGTGATATGCAATATGAACGCCTGGTGAATTGGGCATCTGAGGTCTGGCGTCAGCGTTGGCCGGGCCGCCCGTATGTCACGGTCTGGGCCTCAGCCGAATGCAGCAATCGGCTCGCACAGCAGCAAATCAAAATTGGGCGGAAGCTGCGCGGCAAGGCGCATTACCAGGGACATGAAACGCTGGATTGTCCGGTCATTGTGCCGATCAGCGACTATGGCTCACGCGGTCGTACCACGATGCTGATGGTGTCGGCGGGGGCCTATGTGTTCAAGTTCTCAATCGAGAACGATGACCCATTTGAGGTGATCTATGCCAGTTCGTATTTTGACGACGATGTACAGGACCTGACAGCAATCGCACTGCTGCCGGAGGACCGGTTGGAGACGTGGGCGGCGTTTGAATATGCCTGTGCCCGCGCCGTGCGCCCGCGCATCCGCCGCCGCCGGGATGTGTATATCATCGGCGGGACGGATTCCTTCTTTGATCCCACCGTCGATTGGGATGATGTGATCCTGCCGGGCGATCTCAAGCATGAACTGCTGGAAGATATGGAAGCCTTCTTCGACAAGGGCGTCGAGATTTACCGCCAGTTGAAGCTGGCTCCTTTCCGCAAGCTGCTGCTGGCCGGGGTGCCGGGCACGGGTAAAACGATGCTGTGTGCAGCCATGGCGAAACTGGCGATCGACCAGGGCCGCATCGTCGTCTATGTTTCGGGATCTGACCGGGATGGCGCTTCCTTCGAAAAAATCCAGCGGGCACTGCAAGCGGTGACGGCGGCGCGCTACCCGGTTCTGCTGATCGTCGAGGAGCTGGATGCTTATCTGCATGAAGACGACAAAGCGCGGGTGCTCAATGTGCTGGATGGCGTCGAGTCCCCCAACAATCCGCAGGGCGCGCTCATGCTGGCGACCACCAATTACCCGGAAGTCATCGACGAGCGCATCTCCAAGCGACCGGGACGCCTCGACCGCATTTTTGTGATCCCGACGATTCAGGATGAACAGCATGCCGAACAGATGCTGCGGCATTACATGGCGGAGCAGTGGCGTGATGAGCACATTGCTGTGGTGAATGAGCTGGTCGGACAGCCGGGTGCATTTGTGCGGGAATCGGCGCTGCATGCCCGTATGCTGGCGGCGCATGCGCACAGCACCGAGGTCACGCTGGATTTTTTGCAGACTTCGGTGGACAGTCTGCTGCGGCAGGTGCGCTCCAACAGCGATTTTCTGGCCCGCCGCCAGCCCATTGGTCTGAATACCCATAACAAAAATGGTGGCAAGAGCCTCATTGGTCCACGCCGCTAGCGGCTGAGGGACATGGTCTCGTCGATAGGCCGCAGGATGAGGTAGCGGAAGCCGTTCATCTCGATCGCTTCGCTCTGTCTGTAGCGGCGGCCAATCGCTTGCAGGATGGGAACAGGGTAGAACTGCGCGCGCAGCACAATCAGCTCAAACGCCCTTGTCTCGATCATATTCAGCAGGGCGGCCCCCTCAAACAGGCCGTTATTGGCGAGGTTGAGCAGTTGAGTCGGATTGGTGACGACATCCTTTCCGGCCAGCAGATTAAACCCGGCTTCTTCGCTGAGTACCGGGCCGTCCGCCTCCCGAATCAGTTCGACAATACGATCTCCCGCTTCCACATCGGCCTGCGTCGTCAGATGACCGATGTCGGCATAGCCTCCTGAAAAACTGCCATCCATTTCGCGCGCCGAGTCGTAGAAGGTGCCATGTGCGTTGGGTGTGATGTGCAGCAGCGCGGCCACAGGGGCGAACAGGGGGCCATCGGTGGGCAGGTGCAGCACAGCCCGTCCATAGCCGATGAACAGCAGAGGGATGAGGATCAGCCCAGTGCGGGCCAGCGGTGCAGAGAAGCGCCGCAGCGGGTCGATCAGCAGGCGCGACAGGTAATTGGCAGCAAAGTGCCAGCCGCCTGTCAGCGTGCGTGCGGCGAATAACCCGGCCAGCACGCAGGTGGCCGCAATCGTGGTAGCAAAATAACTGTCACCGGCTCCCCATTTACCGGATAGAATGGCATTGGTTGTGGCGGCGATCCACCACAGCGCATAGATCGAGATACGGTCGAAATAAAACTCGTAAAGCACATAGAGCACAGCCGGGACGATCAGAAAACCGTGCAGGCTGAACCATAATCTGAACAGGCCGATGGTCTGGTCGGGATAGAAGGTGTTGACGTTGGCGCTGATCGTTTGCAGCCACCACTGCCCGTCGGTCGAACGGTTGATCCATAGGAAGATTGCCGCACCTGCCAATGCGAATCCCGCTCCATAGATGACGCTGCGGCGCGGACTGCGGACAAACAGGAAAGCGAGCGCAGCGATGGCGGTGGCGTAGGCAAGCTGCTTGGTGTAACCCGCCGCCAGAATCAGCGCCAGCCCCAGGATCAGGCGACGGCGGCGCTGGCCCGTATCCTCAATCTCGTTGGCGTGAGCCAGCACCACCACTGCCAGCGTTTCAAACATCACCATCGTCATGTGCTGGCGGAACAGCGGGCCGATGTGATAGATGGAGTTGGAGGCCAGAAACGCCAGCGCGGACAGCAGGGCGATCAGGCGATGCTGCCCATCCCGATAGACTGCACAGCCAATCGCGCCTCCTGTGACCAGCGTTCCGGCAAAGCCAAGCAGCCGCCCATAGGCATAGCTGGGGCCGAAAATCCAGACAAAAGGAGCGGCCATCACGTGAAACAGCGGCGGATAGTTGCTGGAATAAAAGGGGTAAATCTCGGTATCCAGATACGGCCAGCGCCCCTGACTGAACAGCAGCGTATCGACCAGTTCGAAGCCTTCGCCCTGGTCATAATCAAACGGGAACTGGATCAGGTTGCTGGCATAAGCGACATAGACGCACAGGTAGCCCAGCAGGATGATCAGGGCTGCCATCAGCAGCAGGCGATGCACGCTCGATAGCCAGGAAGGTGTGAGAACGGATGAACTCTGGAGGGTTGATTCGCCCATGTTCAGGCTGGCGCACCTTTCAGTGGAATCAGCGTCAGGCCTGCGAGGGCGACGCCGATCATCAGGCCAAGTGCGATGCGCTGGGCAGGCCCGATTCCACCTTCGCGGCCCACATCCAGGACGTCGATGGCAACGATTGCCACGAAGCCAAGGACACCGCCTGCCAACAGGAGCAGGCCTAACTGACGTTTAGTGAGCGACTTGCTGAACATGGGGGCAGAGTATACCATACGCCAGCGGGGTCGGTAGGGGACATGTCTGCCTTCCATAAGGAAGAGTATAGAGAATTTATAAGATTTGCAACTCGCTTCCAGATCATGACGTATAGTTGATCAAGAAGGCTACACACCAAGGGACTAACTGGGAATGGCTGATGAATTGAATTCTGAATCCGACAATCAGGACCGCGTCTCGCGGCTGTCAACCGCTGCACCGCCGCCAGTGGAAACACTGCCGGGTCGACGCGACGTGATGCGCGAATATGAGGAGCGATACGGCTCGCAGAAGGTCAAGGACATTCCGCGCAGCTACAGCACCATGCGCGTCAGCGACGAGGAACGGCTGTGGGCGACGGTGGCCCATGCCAGTGTATGGATCACCTTTGTCACGGGCTTTATGACCGCAGGTTTCAGCGTACCGGTCAGCATCTTTGTGCCGCTGGTGATCTACTTCCTGTTCCGCAACAAGTCCGACTATGTGACGTTTCATGCGCTCCAAGCATTCGTGATTCAACTGCTGGGGACAGTTGGGGCACTGGCACTATTGATTATCGGCGGTGTCGCCTGGTTTGTGGGCCTGGTGGTTGCTTTGCTGCTGATGATTGTCCTGATCGGCTTTGTGCTGGCTCCGCTGTGGGGCGTGGTGGGTATTTTGCTGCTGGTGACGGTGTTCCTGATGCCGTTTGCCATGCTGCTGTTCGGCACGATTGCCGCCGTGCAGACCTATAACGGGCGTGATTATCGCTACCCGTACATCGCCCGCTGGGTGGACCGGCAGCTTGCCGGGGGCCTGCTCAACGTGGCCTAGCCGGGTCCACAATCCATCGTATTCAGAGGCAGCGTCCGGCCTGAGCGGGCTGGCGCTGCTTTTTGTTTTGCCTCGGCCATTTATTTCTCTGCACGATCATGCTATGCTTTGACACTGTGGAAATTTTCACACCTCACAGGAGCGGGCAGGCCATGTTAAAGACGATACAGTGCGGGGAGTTGCGACCGGAACATTCCGGTCAGGAAGTAACGCTGGCGGGTTGGGTGAATCGCCGCCGTGATCAGGGCGGGCTGATTTTTATCGACCTGCGCGACCGCTGGGGCATCTGCCAGGTGGTGGTCGATCAGGAAACTGCGCCGGACGCCCATAATCATGCCAGTAATGCCCGCAATGAGTACGTCATCCAGGTCGTGGGCAAGGTTCGGATGCGCCCGGATGGGACGTCGAATCCTGAACTTGCGACTGGCGATGTGGAGGTGGTCGCCAGTGAGATTGAGATTCTGAATGCGGCCAAGACGCCGCCATTTTACATCAACAAAGAGGACAGCATCGACGAAGTGGTGCGCATGAAATATCGCTATCTCGACCTGCGCCGCCCGAAAATGCAGCGCAATATCGTCCTGCGTCACCGCGTCATCAAGTTTATCCGCGACTGGCTGGATGCCCAGGGTTTTGTCGAGGTCGAGACACCCATTCTGTTCAAGACGACCCCGGAAGGCGCACGCGATTTCCTGGTTCCCAGCCGCTTGCAGCCGGGCAAATTCTATGCCCTGCCGCAAAGCCCGCAGCAGTTGAAGCAGCTGCTGATGGTGGCGGGCTATGAGCGTTATTTCCAGATCGCCCGTTGTTTTCGGGATGAAGACCTGCGCGGCCAGCGCCAGCCGGAATTCACGCAGCTCGATATGGAAATCAGCTTTGTCGAGCGCGAGGACGTCATTCAATTGAACGAGACGCTGATGCGCGCCCTGGTGAAAGCCGTTGTGCCGGAGAAGCGCATCATGGAGGAGCCGTTTCCGCGCATTCTGTATCAGGATGCGATGGAATGGTACGGCAGCGACAAACCGGATATTCGTTACGATCTGCGGGCCGTAGACGTGGCTGATCTTGCCGGGCAGAGCGGCTTTGCGGTCTTCGTCAACAATGTGGCGGAGGGGAAGCCGGTGAAGGCGATGCGTGTGCCGGGGATGGCGGGCAACCTGAGCGGAACCCGCCTGCGGACAGTCGCTGCCGAACTCGAAGACATGGCGAAAGCGGCAGGCGCAAAAGGGCTGGCGTATATGGCGCTGCCTCTGGAAGAAGACGGCGAAGTTCGCGGACCTGTGGGTAAATTCTTCACCGTCGATCAGAAGCTGGCGCTGTTCGAGCGCCTTGGCGCGCAGCCTGGCGACCTGATTCTGTTCATGTCCGACCGGCGTGAGGTGGTCTGGGCCGTGACCGATGCACTGCGACCGCACCTGGCGAAAGAACTGGGCCTGCTTGATCCCACACTGCTGGGCTACTGCTGGATCGTCGATTTCCCTGAATTCCTGTGGAACGAAGACGAACAGCGCTGGGACCCGTCGCAGCATCTGTTTACCATGCCGATGCCGGAAGACATCCCGCTGCTGGACACCGATCCCGGCGCGGCGCGCGGCTCACAGTACGACATGGTGTGCAACGGCTTTGAAGTCGCCGGGGGCAGCATTCGTATTCACGACCGGGCGTTGCAGGAGAAAATCTTCCCATTGATCGGCCAGGATATGGACAGCGCCCGTGAGCAGTTCGGGCACATCCTGGAAGCCTTCGAGTATGGGGTGCCGCCTCATGGTGGGATTGCCTGGGGCATCGACCGGGTGGTGGCGATCCTGGCGGGCGAACCGAACATTCGGGAGGTGATCGCCTTCCCGAAATCACAGACCGGCTCAGATGTCATGTCAGGGACGCCCTCGTCGGCGCTCCCGGCGCAGCTTGAAGAACTGCATATTAAGCTGGACCTGCCGGAAGAAGAAGAAATCGAGGCATAAGCGGACCGGATCGAACTTTTACTTTTGTCTACAAATATAAAAACCGACTCCTGCGAAGGGGCCGGTTTTTATATTGGGTATGAGGACGCCGAGGCGTTTAGTCCGCGCCTTCGACCTCGCCGATACGGATGCCCAAGCCGCGAGCGACACCCTCGCCATAGGCCGGGTCCGCCTTGTAGAAGTGCGCAATCTGTTTTTCCTGAATGCGCAGCGGCACGTCTTTCATCGCGCCGACGATGTTTTCGATCAGCCGGGCGCGTTCCTCTTCCGTCATCAGGCGGAATAGGTTGCCGGGTTGGGTATAATCGTCGTTGCCGTCGCGGTGGTCGTAGCGTGCACCATCCCCATCGACCGGGAAGGGCGGCTCGCTGTAAGCCGGGTTCTGCTGCGGGCCGTTAAAGCTGTTGGGTTCGTAGTTAGGGCCGATGCCGCCGTTCTCATCGTGGCGCATGGAGCCATCGCGCTGGTAATTCTGGACCGGCGCATGAGGATGGTTGACAGGCAGGGTTTCGTAGTTCGCCCACAGGCGGTAGCGGTGCGCGTCGGTGTAGGACATGATGCGCGCCTGGAGCATTTTGTCCGGCGAGAAACTGATGCCGGGGACAATGTTAGCCGGGGCAAACGCGGACTGCTCGACTTCCGCAAAGTAATTCTGCGGATTGCGGTTGAGTTCCATGA
>JAIOHO010000623.1 GCA_019912905.1 Anaerolineae bacterium | reverse complement strand
GTCCGACGGCGTGGTCGAGGAATGGCAGATCGCCGGGGTGCCGGCTCGCCTGCACAGGCTGGAGCTGCCAGGGCAGATCATGTACGATGCCGCATCTGTGCCGGGGGGCCGCCTGCTGGCCGTGCATGCTGCGCCCGATGGCCGCACGCTGTCCATCTCCGAGGTCCGCAGCGGGGCAGAAATCGCCGAGTTCGACCTGCCGGAACCCGTGACTGCCGCATTGTTCACGCCGGACGGTCGCCAACTGCTGGCCTTCACCAGTCTGGGATTGATGCGCCTGTGGCACGCGACCGAGGGCGTCCTGTGCGCCGAGGTGCTGGTCAAGCTGTCCGCCGAAGTGATGGTCCTGGGAGTCAGTCGAGACGGCCAGTTGATCGCCACACGCATGCGCAACGGCAGCAGCGTGCAGCTATGGGACACGGCCACCGGGAAAGCGGTCGGCGCGGCGCTGCCCATCGTCCTGGCCCACGAAGCCGCCTTCAGCCCGGATAACCGGCTGCTGGCAGTGACCAGCACGCGACCCCAGGCCGGCGTCGAACTGCGCGATGTACACACCGGCAGTCTGCTGCACACGCTGGCCGGTAGCTATCCGGCAGTCTTCAGCCCGGACGGTGATAATCTGGCCTGCGGGTCTGCCGCCGCCGGTCAAAGCTGCATCGTCACGCTGTTCAAAGCAGGTCCAGCGCCGGAGTCCGACCTGCGCGCCCGCCCGGACCAACCGATCACCGCCGCCACTGCCGCCCAGGTGGGCAATCTGGCGATTCTACGCGGCCACAGCCTGCCGGTGCGCTGTCTGGCCCTCAGCCCGGATGGACGCCGGGTCGCTTCCGGCAGCGCCGACAAGACGGTGCGGGTATGGGACACCGCGAGCGGCGAGTCACTGGCGGTTCTGCGACCGCACAGCGCGCCCATCAACGGTCTGGTCTTCTCGCCCGATGGCCGCCATTTAATATCCGGCAGCGGCGACCCCGGTGGCTCGACGGATCACAGCGTGCGCGTCTTTGCCCTTGATCCTGCTGAGGAAGGGGGCGCGGACGAGGTGCTGCACTTCGCCCGCCATGCGCACTGCGTCACCAGCGTCGATGTCAGTCCCGACGGCGCGTGGATTGCTTCGACGGACTGCGGCGGTCATCTGCTGCTGTGGGATGCCCACACCGGCGAGATTCGTCACGACATCGCCCATGCCGCCCCGGTCAACGATGTCGCCTTCAGCCCCGACCGCCGCTGGGTGGCGACTGCGGTCGGCGGCGAGACCGAGCGCGGCTACTGGGAAACCGACAACAGCGTGCGGCTGTGGGATGCCGCCAGCGGCGAACTCTATGCCGTGCTCAAGCGCCATAAGGATTGGGTGATGCGCGCCGTCTTCAGCCCGGACGGGCACATCGCGGCGGCCATCGACCAGCGCAAGCGGCTCTACGGCTGGGAGATCGACAGCCAGCGCGTCGTGCTCGATCAAAGTGGTTCGACCGCCGTCGCCCTGTCACGCAGCGATGATCTGGCTGCCGTCGCTCATGGAGACTGCATTCAACTGATGATCCCACAGACCGGGGAAATCCTGGCCGAGCTTAGGGGTCATCAGGCGCGTGTGAATCAGCTTGCCCTCAGTCCCGATAACTGGCTGCTGGCGTCGGCTTCGGATGATGGCACGGTGCACCTGTGGGGGGTGCCGCAGCCCGGCCAGGGCGTCATCGTCTCGGCAGATCCCACCGTTGTAAGCGGAACGGAAGCGGAAGCGCCGCCCAAGCCTGCTGCCTACAGGCTGCGGCTGATCGAACTGACCTGCTTGCGCGGCCAGGAGCGCGATGGCGACGAAGTCTACCTTAAGCTGGATGGCCGCACGATCTGGGACGTGCAGAAATTTGGCCGCCGGATGAGCCATCACACGCTCGGCGGGAAGTTCTGCACCGAGTTCAATTTCCGCGACTGTACCTACGACACACCCCAAGGCCGCGCCGTAGCCGACCCTTACCGCCCGGACCACTTCATCCTCAGCAACCTGACCGAACCGGCGGCGCTGCAATTGTGGGAGGCCGACAGCTTCCTGCGCGGCGGCGATGATCTGCTCGGCGAGGTCGTGCTCGATGCGTCTGCGGCGCAGTGGGACGAGGTCGAGTGGGATTTCGACCGCGTCGGCGCCCATTACCGCCTGCGTTTTGCGGTCCTCTTGGACGAATAAACGATCAACGGTATGGCTTACCCTGGGCGTGGCTCGCCTCGCCCCTGCGGATGCACCACGCCAACGGGTCGGGTGAAATATTCATACCGGAACTGAACTGGCAACTATCCGCTGAAAACTTGCCCTAAGCCGCCGCATCTGCCGCCGCCATCGTGCGCAGCAGCAGCGCCAGCAAACCACAGCCTGCCAGCATCAGCGCCATCGTGACCAGGCCGATCAGCCCGAAGCTGTGCGTCAGCGCGTACAGACCGCCGCCCACCAGCGCCCCGATTAAGCGCCCCAGCGACATGGCACTGATGTTGGCGCTCATCATGACCGAACGCGCCTGCGGCAGCACCTCGGTAAACAGGCCAATCGCGGCCACGATCGCCATCTCGAACAGCACGAAGACGACGAAGATCCCGCCGAGCGCCAGCAGCAGGTTCTGGTTGAGGTGCGGAATCACGGCGAAGCCCACCCCCGCCAGCAGCGCGCCGGAGAGCGCCATCCGATGCATGC
Organism: Anaerolineae bacterium; assembly: GCA_019912905.1. GTDB lineage: Bacteria > Chloroflexota > Anaerolineae > Aggregatilineales > Phototrophicaceae. The sequence continues at coordinate 295 of JAIOHO010000623.1, read as the reverse complement.
CGATCCGGTCCCCGGCAGCCGATACCAGCACCTCGCCCACCGCTTCGGCCAGCCCCAGCACCACCGTCGCCAGCCCCAGCGTTCCCAGCACCAGCGCAAAAGACGACTCCATCCACAGCGCGTAATTGATGAAAAAGATCTCCTGAGCAGCAATCGTGCAGATCGAATAGCCCAGGCCGACGAACACAATCGGTCGCTCGCGCAGCAGGCGCAGGACAGGCTGGCGCTCAGGCCGGGGCACCTGTGCTGCCGACCGGTCCGGTCCATCGCCGGGGACCATCACCCACAGCAGCGC
>JAIOHO010000622.1 GCA_019912905.1 Anaerolineae bacterium | reverse complement strand
GTTCTATCTGTCAAGTGGCATTTTCGCGCTGTACACTACCCAGCGGCAGTTGGAGAGTATCATCAGGTTATGGCACGTTTATGGTTCGTTTCAGCGCCGCTCCTGGGACACCTGGATTGGGGCGGCTTCCTCAGAACGGCCCAGGTCCTTCAGCAGATGGGGCATGAGGTCACCTGGGTCAGCGGCAGTCCGGTCGCCGGGGCGATCCAGCGGGCAGGAATCGCATTCGCCCCAATCCGGCAAACGGGGTGGCTGTGGCCGCCACCGCCCGCACCGGATCTGAGCAGTATCCCGCCCCAGGAAGCCGTCATGCTGCGCTACCGGCGCGCGCTCGACACCTGGCTGACAGAAGATCGGGTGGCCGAGGCAGTGGAAGCGCTGGTAGAGCTGGCGGCGCAGATTGGCAAACCCGACCTCATCGCCACCGATCCGTTTCTCACGGCAGCGGCGCTGGCGGCAGAGGTGCTGGCGGTGCCGCTGGTGGTCGGCGGCTGGCCCGCCCAGGCGGATCTGGATGCCGGGCGCATGTACCCCGTCCAGCAGTCCCTCGGCCAGGAAAGTCAGGCCCGCCTGGGACGCTTGCAGGACCGCTTCAGGTTAGAGGGAATCAATTTTTCCAAAGGACCAACCCCCTCGATCATCAGCCCGCGTCTCCATGTGAGCTATTTTACGCAGTCGTGGTACCAGATTGAACGCGACGCCCTGCTGCCGCAGAACGCATTTGTCGGCGGACATCCCACGCCTCCGCAGGATGCCCCACCAGACTGGCTGCGCGCGATTCCCGAAGACCAGCCCCTGGCGCTGATCACGTTGGGCAGCGTCTTTACCGGCGACCTGGGCTTCTTCAGTTGGGCGGCGCAAGCAGCCGCACGGCTCGGTTTGCTGTCGATCGTCGTCCTCGGCTGGAACCCGATCGAGCCGGAAGAAAAGGCGAAATTAATCGCGGCGCTGCCGGGCAGCACCCGCCTGCTCAACTGGGTCGATTTTGCGCACGTGCTGCCACGCACCCGCCTCATCATCCATCACGGTGGCATGGGAACGACGCACGCCGCAGTGGTGCACGGCCTGCCGCAGATCGTCGTGCCCCACGCCGCCGACCAGCGGGGACAGGCTCGCCGCGTCGCTCAGGCCAAAGTCGGCCTCAACCTGAGCGCGCACGATGTCCGCAACGGGGCGCTGCTGGAAGGGTCCCGCGCGCTGCTGCAAGACCGGCAGGTTCTGGCACGGGCACGCCAGCTCGCCGCAGACATGGCCGCCCTGGGTGGCCCCGAACGCGCCGCCCATCTCATCCTCGAAGCAGGAGCAAATTAATGGAATTCACCGCCGCCGCCGCCCAGCGTTATGCCGCAGCGCATCAGCTCGAAGACTGGATTCATACCTACCTGACGACCGGGAAATGGGCGAATGAGGCGCTGTCTACCGGCCTCAAACGGCAGCGGCGCTGGTGGGCCGGGCCGCTGGAAGTGCGCCTCGATGCCCTGCAACGCTGCACCGGGCCAGAGCCGGATCAGGAATTTCGCGTCGATCCCGCCGGCTGGGAGCGCTACGTCACCCAGATCGAACACAATCTGACCGACCCGATCCAGGTCCCGCCGCTGGTCGTCGAATACCGGGCCGGCATCCTCAGCATCCGCGATGGCAATCACCGTTATGAAGCTATGCGCCGCAAAGGTTGGGACTGCTGCTGGGTGATTATCTGGTACAACACCCGCCGCGATTACAGCCTGCACCGACTGGCCTGCGCCGATTCATAGAATACCTGACGCTAGCTGTCAGCTAAGGATGTGAAAATTAGAACAAGTATTCTTTTTTCAGGAGGCCCCATGAACAGCATTGTGCAGCAGCAGTTTGGCGTCTTGAAGCAGACGATGGTTCTGCGAGATCAATTAATGGATGTGCTGACGGCGCAGGATCTGGCCTACAAGCTGCCCGGCAACATGACCCTGGGCGAACTGTGCCGCGAGATGGGCGAAGTCGAACAGTCCTACATCGACTCGTTCAAAACTTTCCGGCAGGATTGGTCCTATCGCTATCCAGAGCCGGGCATCGCCAGCGACCTGGGGAAGCTCAAGGTATGGTTCCAGTCGCTGGATGCCGCGCTGCTGAACGTGCTCGAAGCGCTGTCGGAAGACGACATCCAGCATAAGACCATCGACCGGGGTTTCCAGCCGAGTCTCACCACCCAACTGCACATCTACCGGGAAGGGCTGCTGATTTTCTACGGCAAAGCCAGCATCTACATCAAGGCGCTGGAAAAGCCGCTGCCAGGGGATTGGCCCAACTGGATCGCGTAACCGGTGGCAGCATCAGACCGGTTTCCGCCCCAGGATAATCGCGTGAGTCTGCTGATAGGCAGCGTCTCGCGTGCCAATGGCGAACGGGCGCAGGTGTTCGGCCACGGCCTGGGGAGCCTGCTGGAGCAGGAGGTGCAGCCGTTCGATCCCGTCGGGTGTACAG
>JAIOHO010000058.1 GCA_019912905.1 Anaerolineae bacterium | reverse complement strand
GATGAAGTGCCGAGCAGCGCGGCCAGATGTCCCCCGGCGGACGGCCCCCAGGCTCCGATCTTCCCCGGCAGAATGTCCAGGTCGGCGGCGTGGGCGCGCAGGTAGCGCACGGCGCACTTGCAATCCTCGATGGCTGCCGGGAAGATGGCTTCCTGACTCAGACGGTAGTCGATGGACAGGCAGGCCAGGCCATGCCGGGCGATGTGCTGGCAGGCATCCGCATCGCCGTGACGATCCCCGGCCCACCACGCACCGCCGTGAATCCAGACGATGACGGGCACGGTTTTTCCTTTCGTGCGCTCCGGGCGATAAAAGGTCGCCAGCAGCGGGCGCTCCCCCACACGGCCATACTCAATCGGGTCGATCACCTGAACATTCATGAAGGTACCTCCAACCATGGGCAGCTCTGCCAGGCACAAGAAGGATCGTCATCACCCTTATGGAGATGACACAACAATTCCCCGTAAATCATAACCATTCTGACTGATGTGCGGCACCCCTGACATGCATTCTAATTGGCTCCAATTGCCCTCGATGCACGTTTCACCAGGGAATACTGATTCAAGATGAGCCAGATTCATAGTCGCGATCTGCGCAACGCCTATATTTTTTCGACCCTGACTGACGATGAGCTGAGTATACTGGCCGAAGAGGTCGAACTGGAGGCGCATCCGGCGGGTGCGATGATTTTCGTGCACAATGATGTGGGCGAGGCCATGTATATCGTGCAGAGCGGCAGCGTCGATGTGTTTGTCAAAGACCGGACTGGCAGCGAAGTCCGTGTGTTGCAGGTGGAGGCCGGGCAGGTGTTCGGTGAATTGTCGCTGCTGGACCACCGGCCCCGGTCCGCCAGCGCGCGGGCGCTCAGCGACGTCACCCTGCTGGTGATCCGGCGCGAGGCCCTGGTGAATCTGTGCACGCTGCATCCCCTGATTCCCCTGCGGATGCTCGAAATCCTGGCGGCGCGGCTGCGCTCCTCGTCGCTGATGGTTCAGGAGCGCATTATCCCCAACGCCAACGAAGCCATCGAGGTGAAACGGAGTTTCGGTGATCGAGTCTCGGACCTGTTCACCGGGCTGTCCGGCAACATCTTCTTCGTCGGCTTCAGCCTGATCTGGTTCGTGGTGTGGATCGCCTGGAATCTGGAGATCGTGCCGGGTGCGCAAGCCTTCGATCCGTTCCCCTTCGGCTTCCTGACGATGGTCGTTTCGCTGGAAATGGTCTTTCTATCGCTTTTCATCCTCATCAAACAGTCGCGTATGGCCGCTCATGATAAAGTTCGCAACGACATCGAATACGAGGTCAACGTGCGCGCCGAACTGGGCATCCGCCACCTGGGGGAGAGCATCCAGATTTTCGAGCAGCACATGCAGCAGCGCCTGGAAAAGGTCGAGCAGACGCTGGCCGCCATCGCCCCCAACGAGACGCATCCAGCCCCCGCGCCGCCAGCCCATAACGGACGGATCAGCCGCGAAGAACTCAGTTCACCGGTCCAGAGGCCCTAGAGTGTGTGATGAACTTTTCAGGATTGCCGGGAATTCAATAACCCGGTAAGTATCCAACCCCCGTTATGGTTCAAGGAGTCCCGAAGGGACTTGGGAGCTTGCCGTCGAATTTATTCGGCGGCGGTGGCGTCGAGAATAATCTGTTTTTCCCTGATGAGCGCTATAATCACAGAAAACGCTGAGATTGAGCATACATACACCCCGTATTGTCCCTGCCATCTCAACGGTGAAGATCAGGAGACCAGCATGAAACGCTCTGCTCTGGTTATCTCCGCTTCTTTCTTCGCACTCAGTTTGGCTTCACTGTTCCATTCGACCGCCGCCCTCTCGCAACCCCCTGCCTCAAATCACCCGCTTCAGGAAACCGGCCTCATTTATTATGTCCGCCCGGATGGTGGCAGCGCCGGGCAGTGTACCGGCCTGGTCGATGCACCCTATTCAGGAGCGGGAAGCGAGCAGCCGTGTGCCTGGAATCACCCCTTTCAAGCCCTGCCACCGGGCGAAACGCCCCGCATCATGGGAGGCGATACGCTGCTCATAGCCGCCGGGGAATATGCCATGGGCTACGGCGCGCCGGGCGCTGAGGGGTGTGACGAAGGCGGCTCATTCGACTGTCATATGCCGCCGATTCCGAGCGGCCCTGCACCCGATCGTCCGACCCGCATTCTGGGGTCAGGATGGGACTCGGCTTGTGCTGCGCCGCCTGTGTTGTGGGGGACGGGACGCCCCTGGTTCATCGTGAACATGACGGATTCCAGCCATGTGGAACTGGACTGCCTGGAAATTACCGATCATTCGACCTGTGTCGAGAATCACACCGGCGGCCTGGCCTGTGAACGCGATCAACTTCCCTATGGCGATTGGGCGTCCTATGGGCTTCAGGCCGAAGATTCGACGCACGTCCATTTGAAGAATCTCAATATTCATGGCTTGGCAGCCGGAGGGGTTCACGCCGGGCGGCTGACCGATTGGACGGTGGAAAACGTTCGGATCGCAGGCAACGGTTCCGTCGGCTGGGATGGCGACCTGTGGGATGACCTGGGGGACGCCAACACAGGAAGCCTGGTGTTCCGGCATTGGGTCGTCGAGTGGAACGGGTGCGGCGAAACTTACCCGGAGGGCGAGCCAGTCGGCTGCTGGGGGCAGGAGGCCGGCGGTTATGGGGATGGCGTCGGGACCGGTGAAACGGGCGGCGATTGGCTGATCGAAGACTCGGCATTCCTTCATAACACGTCCGATGGCCTCGATCTGCTGTACCATACGCTGGGTGGCAGCGTGACTCTCAACCGGGTTCGGGCGGAAGGCAATGCGGGCAACCAGATCAAAATCGCCGGGCAGTCCACGCTGACGAATGCGGTACTCGTGGGAAACTGCGCCTTTTTTGAAGGTCAACCCTTTACCTATTGGGTCGATCACTGCCGCGCCCTGGGCAGCGCTCTGCTGATCGCCTACACCGGCGGCGAACAGATTTCGATTGTGAACAGCACGGTCTACGGCCAGGGGGACGGCCTGATCGGGGCCGGGCCGCGCGAAGGTTTCCCCTGCAATGGCTCGGAGAGCCTGCAGATGCGGAACAGCATCGTGGTAGGCGACCAGGATTATTTCGACTCTTCGGACGTCACGTTTTACTTTTACCAGGAGGGCTGCGGAAGCCTCAAGCTGGACTCGGATTACAACATCATGTTCCACGTGAAGAATATCGAGTGCGGCGTGGATGGCGACTTCACCACGTCGGGCAGTCATGATCTGTGTGCAGACCCGCTGCTGGTTGGCCCGCTGGAGGGCAGCGCATATCCCATGACCGTCCGGGCCGACAGCCCGGCAGTCAATAGCGGCGACCCTGCGTCCTGCCCACCGGATGACTACCTGGGCAATCCGCGTCCGGTAGATGGCAATGGGGATGGCAGTGCCGTCTGTAATCGCGGGGCCTATGAATAGCCGCCCGAGGCTGTGACGCTTACGAGCGGGTCAATCGAAAAAGTCCCGGTCCTCGTCGTTCAGAACCTTGCAGATTTTGATGCATGTTCGTAGGAACACGCGCGTTTCGTTACCGCTCAAACACCTGAATATCATCGACGAAGATTGGTCCGTCATACGAACCCGTCTCAGCTTTAATTTGTATGCCGACAATTGCATCTGACGCGACATCCCAATCTACCGCGTGGGTATCCCATATCAACGTATTCCACTCCCCCGCAGTCAAAAACACAGGTGGGTTGTCTGCCCAACCGGACTTCGAAAGGGTATAGAAATTGGCCCAAATGCGTGTCCCTGGAGGGGTATCGCCAGGAAGATAAACCCGTGCGATCCAACCACCTGTGGGCGGTGTACCATGATGAATGAATTGGATGAAGCTTTTGTCTTCAGAGTTGAGATCGACTTCCCACTTCAGAGCTAGATGACCGCGAAAGACCCGCGCAGAGGAAAGCTGAATAATTCCGGGTTTGCCGCGCGTGGAATCCACCTGCCAGTCTTCAAGATGCTCATTCTCAAAGTCGAATAAAAGATGATCTGCTCCATGCTGTTCCAGCCGAGTGCCTACGTGAAAACCCGCCTCTTTGTATTCTGTGATGCGATCTAATCTGACACGGACACTGGTCGCGCTCAGGTTCGAATTTCCTTTTACGCCATAAAAAACTTCAAGATTGACCGGCCTGTTGGTTAATGCCACATCATATCGATCATATTTGTTCCGCAGGTCCAATATCAGTCTTGTCCATTCACCAAGGGGAATCGGATTAGCGGACCGGGCCAGTTGAAGGCCAGAATTTCGGTCGGTAACCTGAAGCCCGATCCAGTTTTCCGCAATGTCCTGGGTGGCGGGCAGATAAAAATCCGCTGTGATGACGTCAGCCTGAATAGGATCAGGATATCTAATGACGTAGTTCCTCCATTTTCCTGGCAGCAGATCCAGATCATAGCCTGCCCCGCGCTCACCGTCTGACGCGGGGAATGCCGCATTGGGATATGTGGCGAGGTTAGTCCAGTTTTCATCTAATTGAATAAGATCGGCCCAGCCCTGGGGTGATTGCCCAAGATCCATTTGCCGGACTAAGTTGCCGACCGTCTGACTTGTCGCAGCCTGTGAAGGGAGTTCAGGATTTGTGAGCCAATTCCCAACAAATGCAAAAAATGCTGCCGTGTAAACATAGAGGACACCCAGCCCAATGAGTCGCCAAGAGCGTATATTTTTCTTCTTGAAAAACACAAGCCAAGCTGTGAAAATCACGCAAACGACATAACCCGCGACGAGCGTACTCCTGAACCCCTGTTCGTCCTGGGTCAGTTTCGCAAATATGCCCGCAATCACTACCAAGAGACCCAATGCCGCCGATAATGGAGCGGTCCAATCCTTAAAATTATTCTCGGCCTCGGTCGTATCCTGGCTCATTGACGGCTACTCCTATGGCAATCGCCCTGTCTGGTCCACGCATCGTGATACACAATCCCGCACAAACCTTCCAATCCGCTTTGGCCGCGTATGCTGGGATCAGTCGAAAAAGCCTTGATCCTCGTCGTTCAGGTATTTGCGCGCGGCGGGAATGTGAAATTCGAGGCCCATGCCGGGACGATCCCAGACCTCGATGTGGCCGTCCCGGACGATGGGATCGGGCAGGCCGTCAATGAGGTCGTACCACCATTCCGGCTGGCCGAGCGGGTATTCAAAGGCGATATAGTTCTGCGGCAGCGCCGCCGACACCTGCACCAGCGCCGCCAGCCCAAGCACCCCATTGCCGACGCCGTGCGGGGCCATCAGGATACCGTGCAGGTCAGCGTATTCGGCGATCCACTTGAGTTCGCTGATGCCGCCGACGTCGCACGGGTCCGGCCCGACCACGCGCACCGCCTTAGTTTCGATCAGCTCCCGGAAGTTCTGGCGCAGGTAGATTTCCTCGCCGGTGTGGATGGGGGTGGACGTGCTGCGGGTCACTTCGCGGTACAGGTCGGCCAGGACATAGGGCGTGTAATCCCCGGTAATCAGGTCCTCCAGCCACATCAGGTTGAGCGGTTCCAGCGCCTGCGCCAGCCGAATCGCATCGGGCACCGTCCAGCCCGGCCCGCAGTCCAGCGCCAGGCCGATTTCATCGCCCAGGACGGCTTTCATGGCTTCGACACAGGCGACGACGTGCTTGAGGCCGCGCTCGGTCAGCAGGCCGCGATTGGCATAGCGCCAGGCCTGATGTTTTTCGCCGTAATAAAAACCGGGGATGCTTTCGGCCATGACGCCGTGAAAGGCAATCGGCTGCTTGATGAAGGTGAATCCTTCGGGGCGGGCCTTCATTTTGGCGGTGCTTTCGGCGAAAGCCTGCGGCGAATAATCGGGCATGGGGAAGCGCACCCCGCCATTGTAGACGCGCACCCGGTCGCGGATTTTGCCGCCGAGCAGCTTATAGACCGGCAGCCCTGCCGCTTTCCCGGCGAGGTCCCACAGGGCCATTTCGATGGCACTGACGGCGCTGCCCCAGGGTTTGAACGCGCCCTGCCGCCGGATTTTGAGCAGCACCCGCTCGACGTTGGTCGGGTCTTCGCCGACGATCAGGTCCTTCGACAGCAGGATATGCGGCTTGAGATAGGGTTTGGAGCCTTCGACCTGGGCATAACCGCTGATGCCTGCGTCGGTGGCGATGCGTACGATCGGGTTCTGGCCGATGACGGCCACTTTCAAATCGGTAATTTTCATCAAGGCACCTGTTTCTCAAAGGCCGCAATCCGGTGGCGGGCTGCCGCTTCCGCATATTGCTACTATCTTGACCTGTGCGGGTGCCGCGCGCAACAGACCAACCATCCCCCGCTGCGAGAATTCGGTGCCGGTGCGTTAGGGGTCGTCGTCCACGACCTCACACGAATCGCCATCCGCGCGCTGAACGACGCGGTGTTTCCGTTTGTGCTTTGGCCTGGCGGGGGGCGGTGACGAGCCGCCGCGACGGCTGGCGTAGGCCAGGATTGGCACCAGGGTGGCGGTCAGCATGGCGACCATGATGACGAACCACGGTGATGAACCGCCCTGTTCCCCATCGGCTGGAATCGTCGGGCCGTCGGTGGCCGTTCGGGTGTACAGCAGAGCGGCCAGCATTCCCAGGCCGAGGCAAAGGACCAGTCCCAGAACCAGCATCCGGCGCGGTGTATCCAAGGTGGCTCCCTTAAAGTGATCGATTTCGTTATGGAGTATATGGGAGATTCGCGCCCTGGTTTCAGAAAAAGCGGGTGGACGCCCCCGACTGTGGTCTGCTGGAAAGCAACTCTTCCTAACCGGATGGGTTACCCCTGACTCCCCGATGACGTCTGAAACGATGATTTATGTGATAAGATGGAAGTGACACCGCCGTTTTCATTCCAGTGGCCTCCGCAATCCTGCTACGATGAACTGCCAGTTGCGTCTTTTCACAATCACAATGCGTTCGCGCTGCTGCTGAGCTGGGTCTGGAAGAGAGATCAAAGGAATGGTATGGACCCTTCAGGCGGAACACCCGATGAATCCAAAACCGCAGTCCAGTTGACCGCGTCCACCAGCGCCGAGCATGGCCGACAGATATTCGTCAGTTATTCCCGCAGTGACCGGATTGCGGTCGATCAGCTTGCGCGTGATCTTCGTGCCCGCCATCATGAACTGTGGATGGACGTCGATGAGCGAGGGATCGAACCGGGCGAGGATTGGCAGGAGGAGCTGGTCGAGCAGATGAACCGGTCTGTGGCGGTCGTGGCCTGTGTGTCGCCCGACTTTCTCCGGTCCAAATACTGCCGCGCCGAAATCGACCAGGCCCAACGGGAAAACAAGCCGATCTACCCGGCGATCGTCCGCCGGCTGGATTCAGGGCAGTCCCTGGCGGATATGAACCTGGGACACCTGCAATACGTCGATCTCACGCAGGCTTATCCCCAAGGTAT
>JAIOHO010000621.1 GCA_019912905.1 Anaerolineae bacterium | reverse complement strand
GGCGGATCTGCAAGAGCGAGCTTCAAAGCGGAACCGGGATGTGGTCGCGCGCGTGAATGCCTATCTTGACCCGGTGAAGCTCGATTACGATCAGGATGTCATGCCCCTGGCACCAGCGGGTAATCCCACGGAGCGGCACATTGTCCTGGCCTATGCCGAGGCGGTTGAGCGAGAAGTTCAGAACCCGGTTGAGTTCTGGAGCCGCAAACTGGATTTGTCCGCCGATGAGGTCGCGAAAGTGATCCACGACGCGGCGAAATTCCAGAATCTGGTCCGCCAGAAACTGATGAAACGGGGCGGTGTCGGTTATGTGCAGCCCGATTCAGGGTCATTTCCGTCCGTCGAGGCCGTCAATGATCTGACGCTGGCCTGTGGAGCGCTCCCGTGCGCGGCGTGGCTGGATGGCACCTCTACGGGCGAGCAGGCAATGGGTGAACTCCTTCAGCTGTTAATCAGCAAGGGCGCAGCAGCCCTCAACATCGTCCCGGACCGCAACTGGAACATTGCTGATGCGGAGACCAAGAAGCTGAAACTGGGCAAGCTGTACGAGATCGTCCAACTGGCGCAGGAACTCGATTTACCGTTGAATATCGGCACCGAGATGAACAGCTTCGGTCAGAAACTGGTGGACGATTTTGATGCGCCAGAGCTGGAACCTGTCCGGCAGGCGTTCATGGACGGCGCAATGTTCATCTACGGCCATACGGTTCTGCAACGGGAGTGCGGGATGGGCTACCAGAGTGAATGGGCGCAGACGCAGCTGCCCACCCGCCGGGAACGAAACACCTTCTATACGCGTGTGGGGTATCTGGTGCCGGGGGGGGAAATCCGGGTCGCGCTGGAACCCACGATGTCGGCAAGCGAGGTTCTGGGGAAACTGGAGAATTGAGGGTACACAATGGCTGAGAAAGTCTTCGAAAAACTGGATGAGTATCGTCAGGCGGAGGCCCCGCTGCCCAGCGTCAATCACATCTGGCCGCTGTACGGTGCCGGATTTGATAACCTGGGCGATCACGGGCATCCGATTGAGCGACCCATGCCCACCTATGGCCCCGATCAACTGCTCGTGCGGCATGACGCCTGTGGTTTGTGCTTCTCCGACATTAAAGTGATTAAACTTGGGCAGGAACATCCCCGTATCCTGCGCGAAGACCTCTCAACGAATCCCATCACGCTGGGTCACGAAGTCAGCATGACGGTGGTCGGCGTGGGTGAAAATCTGCGCGACCGTTACCATATTGGGGATCGCTTCATCGTCCAGGCTGACATTTTCGTCAACGGCACCGGCTATGCCTACGGCTACGAAATCCAGGGCGGACTGTCGGAATATAACGTGATTGACCAGCGCATTCTGAACGGCGATGACGGCAACTATCTGCTGCCGGTCCAGCCCGACACCGGCTACGCCGAGAGCGCCCTGACCGAACCCTGGGCCTGTGTCATCGCGGCCTACCAGTTGAAATACCGGACGGCGCTGAAGCCCGGTGGGGTCACCTGGATTATCGGCACGTCGCCGGACGATGCAACCCCGTACACCATCAGCAGCGGCTTTGATGCGATGTCTAGTCCGGCGCAGGTGCTGCTGACGAACGTGCCTGCTGCCTTCGCCGCGTGGGTGAAGGACCAGGCCGCGAAGCTGGGTGTGGAAGTGACCGAGGTCAGCGAACTGACGAACCCGCCGATAACGATGGTGGACGACATTATTCTGCTGGGCGCAGACCCGACCATCGTCGAGACGGTCAGCCCGCATCTGGCTGACTTTGGGATTTGCGCCATCATCGCGGACGAAGCGCCCGCTCGCAAAGTGTCCATCGACATGGGGCGCGTGCATTACAACCGCTGGCTGTACGTGGGTGGCCGCTCACCGGACATCGCCCGGGCGTACAGCGACGTACCAGCCCGTGCCACGCTGAAGCCCGGCGGACGTGCTCTGTTCGTGGGGGCAGGTGGCCCGATGGGCCGGATGCATGTTCAGCGTGCGATTCAACTGGCGAACGGCCCGGCGACCGTGGTGTGCAGCGACGTCAGCGATCTGCGGCTGAACGATCTGCGCGACTCCTTCGAGGCAGAGGCCAAAGAAAAGGGTGTGGAGTTTATCTGCCTGAATCCGACCAATAAGAGCGAATATGAGGCGGGCATCGCGCCATTTCGAGCGCAGGGTTTTGACGATGTGATCGTGCTGGCTCCGGTTCCGAGCGTCATCAGCGACTCCGCGACGTATCTTGCTCCCAGAGGCATCATGAACGTCTTTGCCGGGGTAGCACGCGGCACACTCACTGAACTCAACCTGGGCGACCTCTATCTGAAGGATGTACGCTGGTTCGGCCATTCGGCGTCCAGCATTGATGATCTGCGCCAGATGCTGCACCAGGCCGAGTCGGGTGAGCTTTCCCCGAACCGGGCAGTGGCGGCGGTTGGCTCGCTGAACGCCGCGCGCGATGGACTCGCGGCGGTGCGTGATGCGACCTTCCCCGGCAAAGTGGTCATTTTCCCGCACATTAAGGAGATGCCTCTGACGCCGTTGGGCGAATTGAAAGACAAGCTGCCGTCGGTCTATGCCAAACTGAAAGATGGGCGTGAGTGGACGGTGGAAGCGGAACAGGAATTCCTGAAGCTCATGCTTGAATAGGAGAAAATGCCCGTGAACAGGGTTCTCGAAGACAAAATTGCGTTGGTGACCGGCGGCGGGCAGGGGCTTGGCGAGGCCATTTCCTACCGGTTGGCGCATGAGGGCTGTCACGTCATCGTGGCGGACCTGAATGAACAGGCTGCCCTCGACACGGCGGCGGCGATCCTCGAAAACGAGGCGGAAAGCGGACGCAAAGCCCTCGGTATGAAAGTCGATGTGACCGATGAGCAGCAGGTCAGCGACATGGTGGACCGCATCGTGCGCGAATTCGGACGCCTCGACGTACTGGTGTCCAACGCCGGGGTGTTGATTGCCGAAGCAATCGAGGATTTTCCAGTCGAAAAATGGCGGCTGGTGGTGGATGTCAACCTGACCGGTTACTTTCTGAGCGCGAAACACGCCGCCCGGGTCATGAAGCCACAGAAGAGTGGGGCGATCATCCAGATCAATTCTAAATCCGGGAAAAAGGGGAGTTTCAAGAACTCAGCCTACGCAGCCTCCAAGTTTGGCGGTATCGGCCTGACCCAGAGTATCGCCCTGGAACTGGCCGAAGACCATGTGCGGGTGAACGCCATTTGTCCGGGGAATCTGCTGGACTCGCCTTTGTGGGTGAATTCGCTCTATAAGCAGTACGCCAAGAAGTGGAATATCACCGAAGAAGAGGTTCGGCAGCGCTATATTGATCAGGTGCCGATGAAGCGCGGCTGCACCTACGAGGATGTCACCAACGTCGTGGTGTTCCTGGCCTCGGAACAATCTGGCTACATGACCGGGCAGGCGATCAACGTGACGGGTGGTCAGGAAATGCGCTGATCGACATGTCCTTGAAAGACATTAATGACAAAAAATTATGTCCTGGCCCATGACTTAGGCACGACGGGCACTAAAGCCTCACTGTTTGACCGTGACGGACGGATGATCGACAATGCGTTCTCCGGTTATGAGACGGTCTATGCTCATACGAACTGGGCCGAGCAAAACCCGGAGGATTGGTGGAAAGCGGTTTGCCTTTCCACGCGAAAACTGCTGCAAGCGACGCGCGTAGACCCCCAGGAGATCGCCTGTGTCGCCTTCAGCGGGCAGATGATGGGCTGCGTGCCCATCGACCGCGCCGGGAAGCCGCTTCGTAACGCGATCATCTGGGCGGACCAGCGCTCGGTCGAGGAAGACCGCTGGCTGGAAGAACGTATTTCGAAGGCGGAAGTCTACCGCATCACCGGGCATCGGGTTGGGGCATCGACGACCCTCTGTAAAATCCTGTGGCTGCGTGAACACGACCCGGACAGCTATCGGGCTGCTGCCAAATTCGTGCAGGCCAAAGATGCCATTGTTGCGCGGCTCACGGGCAACCTCGTCACGGACCGGACCGATGCCTCCAGCACCAACCTGTACGAACTGGATACCGCCAACTGGTCTGAACGAATCCTGGATGCTGCCGGATTGGACCAGGACAAGATGCCGCAGATCCGGCTCTCGACGGATGTGGTCGGCTACGTGCTTTCGAGTATTGCCGAAGAAGTCGGGTTAGCCGCTGGAACCCCGGTCGTCATTGGCGGTGGCGATGGCGTCGCCGCGGCGGTGGGGGCGGGCGTCGTCCGCGAAGGCTCGGCTTTCACCTATATCGGCTCTTCCGGCTGGATCGCCCTTACCACCGCAAAGCCAGTCTACGAACCTGATTTCAAGACCTACACCTTCGCTCACATGGTTCCCGATAAGTTCTGTCCATGCGGTGCGATGCAAGCGGCGGGCGGATCATATGCCTGGACGCGAAATGAGCTTGGCATGGCAGAAGTGCAGGCGGCTGAAGCGCTTGGCCTCAGCCCTTATGAACTGATGAACCTGCAAGTGGAGCGCTCTCGGCCCGGAGCTGATGGGCTGATCTTTCTGCCTTACCTGATTGGCGAGCGCAGCCCTCACTGGAATCCACGGGCGCGCGGCGCATTTGTGGGTTTGACTATCCGGCACAGCCGGGCCGATATGTTTCGTGCAGTCCTGGAAGGGATCACAATGAATCTGGACCTCGTCCTGCGGGCGTTTCTGAAGCAGGGTGTTCCGATTCAGGCCATGCGGGTAGTCGGCGGCGGCGCGCGAGGACGAGTCTGGAATCAGTTGATGGCGGACATCTATGGCATGCCCGTCCAGCGGCTAGCCGTTCTCGAAGAAGCGACCTCGATGGGGGCTGCTGTAGCAGGTGGAGTAGGGGTGGGATTGTACCCCGATTTTTCCATCGTTGACCAGATGAACCGGGTTGCAGATGTGATAAACCCTGACCCGGAAGCGATGGCAGTCTATGAAACGATGCGTCCGTGGTTCGAAGCAACTTATCAGGCACTGGTGCCGATCTTCGAAAGAATGGCCCAATAGACTCCGAATTTGACCCCTGGAGCGCTTCACCCGCAACAGGCCGGGGTTGGCAAACCTCCAGGGGAGCGGTATTGGTCCACTTCTCTATGGTTCGAAATGAAGCGTCATCGATTCCTGTTCGTGCTCGGTCTGCGCATCAGGCAGGAGAAATGGTATGCTGCGTGGGCGACCAACATAATGGACAGAAAAACGTCAATTTACAGACATGAGAAAGCAAGTTTTGTACTCACATAATTTCATAAAATGGGAAGTAAGGAGAATAAATCATGACGACCATTGCGTTATTTGGCGCTGCCGGGAAAATCGGGTCACGGATTGCGCGTTTACTGGCCGCGGAACCGTCTTATCAAACCCTGTTCGTCGAGGCCGGTGAAGCCGGGCAGTCACGCCTGCGCGCGCTGGGATTTACGCCGAGCGCCCAGGCGGATGCTGTCCAGGCCGCCGATGTCGTCATCCTGGCGGTCCCGGATGTCTATATCGGTCAGATCGCGGGCGAAATCGTGCCTGCGCTGAAGCCCGGTGCGATGGTTATCGGCCTGGACCCGGCAGCGCCGCACAGCGGGAAGCTGCCCTCCCGGTCTGATATCAGCTACTTCATCACGCATCCCTGCCATCCGCCGGTCTTCAATGACGAGACTCTACCTGAAGCCCGCAAAGATTATTTTGGCGGTGTCGCGAAGCAGAACATCGTCTGTGCCCTGATGCAGGGGCCAGAAGCGCACTATGCGCTTGGCGAACAGATTGCCCGCAAGATGTTCGCGCCGGTGATGACCGCTCATCGGGTCACCGTCGAACAGATGGCGATTCTGGAGCCTGCCCTGGCCGAAACGGTCGCCATTACCTGTATGCAGGTCATCCGGGATGCGATGGACGAAGCAGTCAAGCGTGGCGTTCCGTATGAAGCCGCGCGTGACTTCCTCCTCGGCCACCTCAATATTGAAATCGCGATTCTGTTTGGCTATATCGACGCGCAGTTTTCGGATGGGGCCAAACTCGCTGTGAAGCGCGGCACCGAGCAGATCATTCAACCGGACTGGAAGAAAGTGTTCGAGCCTGAGAACATCATGCACGAGGTTCGGGCAATTACCGAAGGCACTGCCCCGAGGTAATGTGATGCGTTTGGGCCTCAGTACCTATGCCTATGCCTGGGCGATTGGAATCCCTGGCTATCCGCCAGCGCAGCCTATGGATGCTCCCGTATTTATTCAGCGTGCGGCAGATCTGGGTGTAGGTGTGGTGCAGATTGCAGATAATCTGCCGCTGCACAGGCTGGCTGCGGCTGAACAGGATCACTTGTCAGCTCAGGCGCAGTCGCTTGGCCTCCAGGTTGAAGTGGGTACGCGCGGCATCGCGCCGGATCATTTGCGAACTTATCTGGAACTGGCGCAGCGTTTCGAGTCACCGATCTTACGAGTCGTGGTGGACACGGCTGACCACCATCCATCACCGGAGGAGGTTGTCGCGCTCCTGCGCCCCCTGATGCCGGACTTCGAGCGGGCAGGTATCACCCTGGCAATCGAGAATCATGACCGCTTCAAAGTTCGGGCGCTGGTCGGTATTTTCGCGGCATTGGTCGGTGCGCCTGTCGGCATCTGCCTGGATACGGTCAATTCGTTCGGGGCAGGTGAGGGGCCTGAGGTCGTGGTGGAGACTCTTGGCCCCTATGTGGTGAACCTGCATATCAAGGATTTTACAATCCGTCGCCACCGTCATATGCTCGGTTTTGAGGTTGAGGGAACGCCCGCCGGACAGGGGATGCTGAACGTTCCCTGGATGATGGAACAACTGCATGGGATGGGTCGTGACTGCAACGCCATTCTGGAGACCTGGCCGCCGCCAGAGCCGGAACTGATCCGCACGATCGAAAAAGAGGATA
>JAIOHO010000620.1 GCA_019912905.1 Anaerolineae bacterium | reverse complement strand
ATGTGTTAACAGCAGGATTCGTTCATCGGGAGCCACAAGGCTGTACAGCCAGAGCACCCCATACAGATGCATGCCGTACCGCAGTGGGACGACCAGGGCCGGGCCGGGGATTTCGTCCGCCTCGATCCAGCGGGGCGCAGTCCAGTCACGCCAGTGGCGCGGTTGGCGCAGCCAATCCAGCGTTTTGCGGTCGATCACCTGATTGGGGCCGGTCACGATCTCCAGGCGGTGCGGCCCGCCGCTCATCAGGGCGACCACCGCCGGGCCGTGATGCTCACCCAGCCAGCGCAGCAGAGCCTGAGCAACATCCAGAGGCCGGATGCCCTGTTGAATGGACTGGGCGAGAGACTGCATCGAATCGTAAATCGGCATCGCGGGTCACCGACATTGAACGGTTAATAGATATTTCCGCCTGTATTATGCCACAGAGAAACCAATGGCAACCATACTCGTCTCGGCACCCCCACAAACGCAACTTTCCGGTACAATCCGCGTATAAACATTGACTGCAAAGATGAGGGGAAACTCTCTGAAAGGTTCCAGAGATGATGTCGAAATCGCGTGCCGAGCAGGTTTCGGGTGGTGTCTTTCTAATTGGCCTGGCGCTCCTGTTCATGACAGGCTTCTGGTGGCCCGGCCTTCTGTTTGTCATCGGAGCCAGCGTCATGGCACGCGGCGTGGCAGAAGGTCGCGATTGGTACAGCGTGCCCGGCGGCCTGTGGATGATCGGGCTGGGGCTGGTGTTTGCCTTCGGGTTCAGTTGGCCGCTGCTGCTCATCCTCATCGGCGTGAGTATGCTCTTCGGCAAATCGTGGCAGGACCGCGAACACCGGCACGGTCGGCGTGTCATGCCCGATGAAACCAAAGCCAAAAACGACGAAAAACGCAAACACGAAGACAACTACATCATCGACCCGCGCGAAGCCCCCGACAGTGGTGAATACACGGTCGAAGACCTGCTGAGTGACGAGAAGCCCAAGCGAACGTAGGCCAGCCGTAGCTGGACGCTGGCAAACGGCAATGCTATAGTTGCGGCGTGTGCAGGACGAGTTTTAACGGAACCGCATGAGAACACGCTGTCTATGGATTGTAAGTTTGCTGTTGCTGCTGACCAGCGCGATGCCCAGTGCTGCGCAGGGTTCGCCAGAAGCAGTCGTCACCGGATTTCTGGACAATTGGAAAGCACGTAATTACGACGGAATGTACAACCAGATCAGCGAGAAAAGCCGCAATCTGGTGACTTTCCCGGTGTTTGAAACCACCTACCGTGAGACTGATACCGCAATCGGCCTGGAAGACCTGAGCTATAGCGTCCACGATGTCACCCTTCAGGGCACTTCGGCAGCCATCACCTATGACCTGACCATTCAGTCCGGGATTTTCGAGTCGATCGAGGACCCGGGGCGCATCATGCGGCTGGTGCAGGATGGCGGCAGTTGGCGGGTAGCCTGGTCCACGATGGACATCTTCGATGGCATGACGGCGGCGGGCCAACTGCGCACCTTTGGGGAAGCCCAGCCGCGCGCCAATATCTACGACCGCAACGGCCTGCCGCTGGTGGAAGAAGGCGGGACGGTGGTTGCCCTGTACGCCCAGCAGCAGGAAATTCCCAACCGCGACCTGTGCCTGGATATTCTGGCAAACGTGCTGCGCCGCCAGCGCCAGGATCTGGTCGCCCTGTTCGAACGCTACAATCTCGAAACCATCTTTTACATCGGCGAAATCGACCAGGAAGCCTACGCCCTCAAGGAAGCCGACCTGCGCGACGCCTGTGCCATCCGCACAGCAGAACGCACCACGCGCAACTATTACCGGGGCAACGCCGTTTCCCACGTGACCGGCTATATCGGCCAGATTCCCTCCGATCAGCTTTCTCAATGGGAAACACGCGGCTATCAAAGCGGCGATCTGGTCGGGCGCAACGGCATCGAACTGGCGTTTCAGGATGATCTGGCGGGCAGGCCCGCGCGCCGCCTGCAAATTGTCGATTCAAGCGGCATCGTCATCCGTGAACTCGGCTCCACACAGGGCACCCCACCACTGCCGGTCACGCTGACGATTGACCGTGACCTCCAGTTGGCCGTCGCCCAGGCGCTGGCCGATGCCTATAACTACGCGGAAGGCAACTGGGGCAGCCGCAACATTTCGACCGGCGCGTCGGCGGTCGTGATGGACGTGAACAGCGGGGCGATCCTGGCGATGGCGAGTTATCCGCTGTTCGAGCCGGACATCTTCAACCCGGATACGCTGTGCTGCGGGTTTATCGCCGCCGGAGATCGCATCTCCGAGTTAGTGGGCGACCCGCGCGCGCCGCTGCGCAACCGCGTGATGCAGGAACAGTATTCGCCCGGCTCCACCTACAAGATCGTCACCACCGCCGCCGCCGCCCAGGAAGGTCTGATGGGGCCGCAGGACATCTTTGACTGCACCCTCACCTGGGACGGCACGCGCTACGGCGACAGTGTCGGTTTTGCCCGTGTCGATTGGCGCAAAACCGACGGGCTGGAAGCCACCGGGCCGATTACGATTTCCCAGGCCCTCAC
>JAIOHO010000619.1 GCA_019912905.1 Anaerolineae bacterium | reverse complement strand
GCTTCTTCCTGATCGTGCGTCACATAAATAAACGTGATGCCGACCTGCTGCTGCATCGCCTTAAGTTCGTACTGCATCGCCTTGCGCAGCTTGAGATCGAGCGCGCCCAGCGGCTCGTCGAGCAGCAGCACCGCCGGTTTTTTGACCAGCGCCCGCGCCAGGGCCACGCGCTGCTGCTGGCCGCCGGAGAGCTGCCGGGGTTTGCGGCTGGCGAGCTGAGGCAGGCGCACCAGTTCGAGTGCTTCCATCGCCCGGTTACGGGATTCCTGCTTGCTGACCCCTTCCATGCGCAGGCCGAACATCACATTTTGCAGCACCGACATGTGCGGGAAAAGGGCGTAATCCTGAAATACGGTGTTAACCGGGCGGTGAAAGGGAGGCACATGTTCCATCGCCTGCCCGCGAATCTGGATGGACCCCTGCGTCGGGTATTCAAACCCGGCGATCATGCGCAGGGTCGTGGTCTTGCCACAGCCGCTGGGTCCCAGAAGCGCAAAAAACTCGCCATCAAAGATGCGCAGACTCACATCATCCACGGCCCGCAGGGGGCCATCCCCGCTTGAGCCTGAAAATTCCTTCACGACGTTGATCAGTTCCACTTCCACCGCAGCCATGGCCCCTAATCCTCATCTATTCTGGTTCAGCGTCATACCCCCGCTGGCCCGGAACCAACGGTCAAACCCTGGCCGAATCGCGTGGCTGACCTCTGCCAGGGATGGAAATACCGACGTCAACCGGTTCGCAGCCGCTCTCACGGGAATCGGTGAAATACTATAGTGGCACAGACTCATTTCCACAAGAGATATTCCCCCTGCTTTCGCCATGATTCATCGCCCTCTGGCCCATGTCGTGCTTTGCCTGAAGTTTGGAGAGTGGAGGCTATCACCTGTATAATCGACCCGCTGCCTTCTGAGGAAAAATATTATGGCTCATCCGATCAAAATTACTCGAATTGATGTGCACGAATTTCAGTGGCAATCCCCCAATATTGGAGTCGATGATTATTACAACAGCTTCAACGCGGTTTATCAGCCAGGACCTGGAGCCAGACATACCAGCTACATCCTGCAAATCCACACCAGCGCCGGGATCACCGGGGAGTTTGCCGGAGGCTCCAGCACGGATTATGCGCAGATGGCGATGTTCGTCGATTACCTCATCGGACGCAATCCGCTGGAGCGCGAATTGATCTACAACGATGTCAAACGCGCGCTGCGTAAACTCGACCGCATGAGCATGGGGCCGGTAGACATCGCGCTCTGGGACATTGCCGGTAAGCTCTATGATGCGCCCGTCTATGAGCTTCTCGGCGGATATAAGCGCTCCGTGCCTGCTTATGCATCGACCTATCACGGTGACGAAAACGGCGGCCTGAACACGCCCGAGGCCTTTGCCGATTTTGCCGAGCAGTGCAAAGACATGGGGTATCGCGCCTTCAAAATTCATGGCTGGAGTCACGGGCCGATTCAGCGCGAGGTCGCCAATGTCCTGGCCGTGCGCCAGCGAGTCGGCAGTCAGATGGATCTGATGCTCGACCCGGCCTGTGAATACGAAACCTTTGGCGATGCGCTCAAAGTCGGGCGCGCCTGTGACGAAGCCGATTTCTTCTGGTACGAAGACCCCTTCAAAGACGGTGGCATCTCGATGGTCGCCCATCGCAAGCTGCGCCAGTTGATCAAAACACCCATCCTGATGGGCGAACATCTGCGCACACTGGAACCAAAAGTCGATGCGGCGGTGCTGGATGCCTGCGACTTCCTGCGGGTCAACCCGACTTATGACCTGGGCATCACTGGCGCTATGAAGGTGGCCCATGCCGCCGAAGGCTTGGGGCTGGATGTCGAAATTCACGCACCCGGCCCGGCCCAGCGGCACTGCATGGCGGCGATTCGTAATACAAATTATTACGAACTCGGCCTGCTCCACCCCCTGGCGGGCAGCACCAGCGCCCCGATCTATGCCGAAGGCTATAATGGCGACAACCTCGATTCGATCGATGCCAACGGGCATGTGCCGGTGCCGGACGGCCCGGGGTTGGGCGTGACTTACAACTGGGATTTAATCGAGGCGAACCGAACCGGGCGGAAAAGTTACCCATAGCCTGATGGCTTGAGATTATTTTAATGACTACGCGAAGAAGGCCGTCTCCTGCTTCGCGCCTTGTGAGCGGCGAAATGGTCGTCTCAGGGCGTCGGAGTCGTGTTTTCGTTCGTCTCGACCTGATGCACATCCACCCGATGCAGATTCTGGCGGATCTCATCGAACGAGCCAAACACGTTGCCGATCTGGGAGTCAGCGTAGTTCATCGCCGCTGCGCCTGTCCGCAGTGCCTCTTCAGTAGGCTGGCCCAACAACTGGGCCGCCAGATAGCCCGCCAGCAGTGCGTCGACCACGCCGCTGTCCGTCCCTGGCCCTGTCTCGGCAACTTCGGCGGTCAGGATGTTTTCGCCATCCAGAAGGACCACGCGGCTGTAGTCGTCGGCCACCATCATCACGTTGGCTGCCCCCAACGCCCGCAGCTTCTGGCAGCCCGAAATCATATCCGCGTCGGTGCGAACCGGATAGTTGAACAACGACTCAGCTTCCAGACGCATCAGCGTGACAAAATCCGGCTGGGCTTTCAGGACCTGGCCTAAACCGTCACTGGTGGTCATCACCACGACGCGCGCGCCTACTGCCTGAACTGCATCGGCCATCTGCCGGTATGTATCCGGTGCCGCCTCGCGCGGCAGAACCCCAGCCAGTACCACCGTATCCTCCGGCCCAAGAGCATCCTGAAGGTTCTCGATCACACGCTGAATATCGTCCGGCGAACCCCCTGAGCCTTCGTCGATAATGTGGGTCTCGGTAGCATTGCCCCGATCGACGATGATCGTATCGCTGCGCGTCGGCCCCTGCTGGACGATAAAGGTCGTAGAAAAAGACTCTTCCGCCAGCAGTCCCCGGTAGGCATGGCCGATGGCGTCGCTCCCCAACAACACGATCGCCCGCGTCGGCACGCCCAGCCGGTCCGCCGCTCGCGACACGTTGATGCCGCGCCCGCTGGCGTCCAGATGGGTTGTATCCGCTACCCGGTTATGATAGCCTATGTTCAGATGATGAGTCAGCAGAGTCTTATCCAGAGAAGGATTTAACGTCACTGTGACAATTTTACCGTTGTTCATTGCTGTTTCTCGTTTTCACTCGTAGGGTACAGATACCGATGAATTGGCGACATTCGCCCCTGCTCCACTCACTGGTCAACCAACCGCGCCTGGGCCTGGTGACGGATATGGACGGCACTATCAGCCCGATTGTCGATCAGCCCGATCAGGCCCGCGTCACCGACCGCAGCCGCCAACTGCTGCACGAACTCAACAGCCGTCTGACGCTGGTGGCGGTGGTATCCGGGCGCGCCGTAGACGACGTGCGCCAGCGGGTCGATCTGCCGGATCTGGTGTATGTGGGCAATCATGGACTGGAAACCTGGGACGGCCAGCAGGTCATCCCTGCGCCGGAGGCCATTCATTTCCGTCCCCATCTCGATGCGGCTCTGGACTCGCTGCGCCCTCACCAGATCAGCGGGATGCTGATCGAAGATAAGGGCGCAACCCTGTCGATTCATTATCGTAACACCGCCGATCCTGCGGCGGCTGCCGCTGCTTTCAGGCCGCAGATCGACCGCATCGCCCGCGACCAGCACCTGCGCGTTTTTCAAGGGCGCATGGTCTTCGAGCTGCGCCCTCCGGTAGAAATTCACAAGGGAACGGTCTTTCGCCGTCTGGTTGAGCAGTACCATCTCCAGGCTGCCCTCTATATCGGAGACGACACGACCGATGTAGATGCCCTCGAGATGGCGCACAAACTTTACCAGGAAGGCATCTGTCAGGCAGTGGGAATCGGGGTCGAATCGCCGGATATGCCCTCTGAAGTCGCCGAAAGCGCTGACGTCATGGCCTCCGGTGTCTCCGATGTCGAAGCGTTACTAGGCTGGCTGCTCCAGGCCCGCAGCGCATCCTCCACCTGCATGTAGAACCAGCGCTTGACTC
The DNA here is from genome assembly GCA_019912905.1 of Anaerolineae bacterium. GTDB lineage: Bacteria > Chloroflexota > Anaerolineae > Aggregatilineales > Phototrophicaceae. The sequence continues at coordinate 1,111 of JAIOHO010000619.1, read as the reverse complement.
CGGCGCCCTGAACTTTGGCCCGCAGATTGGCAGCCCGCTCATGGCGTTCGGCCCTGGACATTGTCAATGCCTGATGCAGCGCCTCTGCCGTGCCATAGGTATCAAACGGTGACACGACCAGCGCGTCCTCACCTAACTCATAGAAAGCGCCCGCATGCTCAGACAGAACGAGCACACCGTCATTCTCATTGACGAGCACCCCCTCTTTCGCCACCAGATTCATGCCGTCTGCAATCGGGTTGACCAGCAGAACGTCATATAACCGCATTGCAGCGATCGCGCGCGGATAATTATCGCCGAGGACAATGCGCACCGGTTCCCAGGAGCCGTCACTGTACTCCGCATTGATAAAACCGGCCTGCGCCATGACATCGCGCAGGTAATCCTGATATTCATCCACTTCCATGCGCGAGGGCACCAGCAGCGCCAGCATCTGCACATTACCGCGATGCTCCGGGTGAATATCCAGAAGCTCGCGAAAGGCTTCGAGGCCCCGCAGGATATTTTTGCTCGGCTCGATGCGGTCCGTCCGCACGATCAACTGGCAGCCATCCCCTGAGTCGTGCAGGTGCTGCTCGAACTCACGGGTTTTCGGGTCCTGAGCGATCTCCTGCACCTTCTCGACATCAATGGAAATGGGATAAGCCTTGGCGTCCACGCGCCGGTCGTGATAATGAATCGACGTGCGGCTCCCATGAGAATGCGCATGCTCCAGATAGAAGCGGCAGGTCTGCACGAAGTTAAAGGCATCCGTCTTGGTCTGGAAGCCAATCCGGTCGGACATGAGCAGGCTGTCGAGGATGGCGGTCCGCATCTTTTCCGGCAGGATACGCCAGGCATCCGGCCCCGGCCAGGGAATATGGATAAATGGCTGAATCTGTACCCGGTCGCCCAGCGCTTCCCGCAGGAAACGCGGCACCAGATACAGGTGGTAATCCTGAGGGAAAATAATCACCGGGCGATCCACCGACTCTACAGTATGAGCGATCGCCTGGGCAAACAGGCGGTTGACCGCCACATAACCTTCTTCCCATGCTTCCCATGTCTGAGCCGAAATGCTCGGCCTGCGTGAGGTGTCCCATAACTGGTGGTGGATAAACCACAGCAGCGG
>JAIOHO010000618.1 GCA_019912905.1 Anaerolineae bacterium | reverse complement strand
ACGTTATCTGGAACAGCACCACGCGACCCGTGCCCTGATTGAGGCCACTTACAATGAGGACCCGGTGGTGCGGCAGATTGCTGTGTGGCACCTGGGCCGTGCGAAGGCGGGCCGGGCTGCGCCAGCGCTCATCGACGCGCTTCAGGATCACGAACTGGAAGTACGCGCCGGGGCGATCTGGGGGCTGGGCAATCTGGGCAACCCCGATGCCATCATGCTGCTGCTGCCGCTGCTCAACGACCCCGACAAACGCATGGCACAACTGGCTGACGTGGCGCTGTATAAGCTGGGTTACGCGCCGACGGCCTGATCACGACAGCCGAGTTGCCAGAATCGATCCTGCAATAGACAAATAAATAAACAGGCCGGTCGCATCGACCAGGGTCGAAATCATCGGCGCGGAAACAATGGCCGGGTCGATGCCGACTCGGTTGGCAACCAGCGGAATGACCGACCCGATGACGTTGGACCAGGTGCAGATCGCGATGATCGAGATGCCGACGACCAGGGCGATTTCGATGTCCCCATCCCAGGTGAAGGAGCGGATGACAGCCACAATGCTCAGCGCGATTCCCAGCACCAGTCCGCTCAACAGCTCACGGCGGATGACGCGGAAAATATCGCCGAAGCGGATGTCGCGCACGGCCAGGCCGCGAATGATGGTCGAGACCGTCTGAGAGCCGGTGTTGCCGCCTGTGCCGATGAGCAGGGGAATATAAAATGACAGTTGGACAACGGCGGCTAACTGGGCATCGAACAGCCGCAGCACTGTGCCTGTCAGCGTATCGGCTACCATTAGCAGCAGCAGCCAACCAAAACGACTGCGCAGGACATGGAACAGGGGGACCGTGAAATAAGGTTGATCGACGCCCCCGGTTTCGACGCCGCCAAAGCGCAGCATGTCTTCTGTGTTTTCTTCCGTGAGCACATCGATGATGTCGTCGACGGTGATGATGCCCAGCATAATCTGATTGTCATCCACGACCGGAATCGCCAGGAAATCGTAATGGGCGACCGTCCGTGCGACGATTTCCTGATCGGTCTCAGGTGAGACCGTGACCACGTCGGTCTCCATAAAACTTTCGATGTGCGCTTCGGGCGGCTGGCGCAGCAGTTCGCGCAGCGAAAACACGCCGATGAGCTTCTTCTGCTCGGCGAGCACATACAGATCGTGAACGGTTTCCACCTCGTCATCGACCTGGCGCAGATAGTGCAGCGTCTCGGACGCGGTCATATCGCTGCGGACATGCACGTACTGCTCAGTCATTAACAGACCGGCGCTGTGCGGGGGATATTGCAGAAGCCGCTGAACTTCGGCTGCATCCTCGGCTTCCATCGCTGCCAGCAGTTGATCCTGAAGTTCGGGGACATCTTCGGTCAGAATCTCGACCGCGTCATCCATCGGCAGTTGATCGAGCAGGTCGCCCACCAGTTCGACCGGCAGGCGGGCGAGGAGGTCGCGGGTAGCCCGGCCCCCCAGGTGGTCGAGCACTTCCGGCTGGTAGTCGGGGTCGATGAACTGGAAGACCTGATACTGCTGGTCCGGGTCGAGCCGTTCCAGTACATCGGCAATGTCGGCGGGATGCTGCTCGGCAAGCATCTCGCGCAGGCGGTCGAACTGCTCGCTTTCGAGTGCTTCGCGGACCTGCGGTTCGAGTCGATCGAAGATTGCAGACACCATTCACCTCCAGGATGAGTAGGGCACGCCACGCAGCGCGGACGCCTTGCGCCGGCCTCGTTCAGGATTTATGCAATTATCAGAACGCAGCGCCAGTTACCGGGCATGCCCCTGTCCGGGAGACAGGGGTGGCAATAACGCAACCACGCCACCCCGGTAATCTACATCAAAGGGGTCAACGAGGATCAGGATGCGTTACTGCCGCCAGGTAAGGGCGGC
>JAIOHO010000617.1 GCA_019912905.1 Anaerolineae bacterium | reverse complement strand
CTCAATTCGGGAATCAACTGGCCGTTGATGATCAGGTTCAGGGTCGAAATGCCCAACTCGACCAGGGAAAAGCCGCATTCCTGGGCATACTTCAGGGCCAGATTCAGATGTGCCAGGTGGCCGCTGCTCGACCCGAGACTGACGCCAATCGCGGTGACGTTCATAAGCGCTCCGTTCGTGGTGGACAAACGCTGTCCCGATTATAGCGGTCTTTGGTGGTTCCCACAGAGCTTTGTATACTCTGGCCTGCGATGGAAAGGGGGCGCGCATGTGCGCGATACGATCTCGTGATGGCGACTTGCTGGTCGAGTTTCGCCCCGGCGTGGAAGCCGTCGTGCCGGACGACCTGGCGCATCTGAAGCTGGAGTTTTCGGTCGTGGTCGCAAAGCGTGAGGGCCGGGTGCTGCTGGTCTACAACCCCTGGCGCAAAGAATGGGAGTTGCCTGCCGGGTCGATCGAACCGGGGGAAGCGCCATCGGATGCGGCGCGGCGCGAATTGGCGGAGGAATCCGGCCAGCGTGCCGCCGCGCTGCGTTGTATCGGGCTGCTGCTGCTCCACATCCAGCGAGGGAACCGGCTTGAACTGGGCGCGGTGTATACCAGCCAGATCGAGTCGCTGCTCCCTTTTCAACCGAATGACGAGGCGGCGCAAATGCTGTGGTGGGATCGGCAGAGTCCGGTCGAGGGTCACCTCAACGAGATCGCCGCCGCGCTGTGTGAGCTGGTCGAAGGACACCTTGAATGACTTCATTTAAGATGATGACCTTTAACATCAAAGGCGCGTTTTTCCACGACGGCGCGAACGATTGGGCCTACCGCGTGCCGCTCAATCTGGCGTTGATCCGCCGCTGCGCACCGGACCTGATCGGCTTTCAGGAAGTGCAGACCCGCAACCTGGAGACCTATCGGCAGGAGCTGACGGAGTATGCCTACGCGCTGGGACCGGAAACTGCCCGCGAGAACAGCACCGGGCATGGCTATTTCAACGCCATCTACTGGAATCCGGCCCGCTTCGAGCTGCTGGCACAGGGCAGCTTTTTCCTCAGCCGCACGCCGGAAGTCTATTCGCGTGACTGGGGCACATCGGAGGTGCGCGGCGTCAACTGGGTCCGGCTGCGCGACCGGGACAGCGGGCAGGGCTTTTTGCACCTGAACTCGCACTTCCCGCACGATGCCGAAGATGCGCGGCAGCAGAGCGTGGGTGTCATCGCTCAGCAGTTGGCCGACTGGCGCGGGGATGTGCCCGCCCTGCTGACTGCCGACTTCAACGCACGGGCGCGGGATGCGGTGGCGGTGACCCTGGAGGACCTGCCCGACGATCTGCGCGCCTGGGCTGCACGCGGCAGTATTCCCCCGGCGGGCGTGGTGCATGCTTTGCTCCGGCAGCAGGGATTCCGGGATGCCTTCGATGAGACCGGCCATCGTGACGCGCCGCCGATCAACACCTACCATCATTTCCTGGGGCAGACTTTCCCACCGCTGGGCTATCGTATCGACTGGATTCTGCTGCTCGATGGGGCGCAGCGCTGGCAGGCGCGGTCCTGTGATATTCTTACGGATGCCGAGCCGCCGCTGTATCCCAGCGATCATTATCCGGTGCTGGCCGAAGTTGCGCTGGAGTAAGGCGCGGCCTGTGAACCTGGGCTGCGAGATCGCATCCGCATGACGGACTCATTGCACTCACTTTGCACACGGAGCATCATCCTATGACCCCACACCCCCCGCGCCTGGCCGCTTTCCGCTATCGCGATTTTCGCCTGGTATGGATCGCCGAACTTAACTCGACGACCGGTTCGCAGATGCAGACCTTTGCCGTCAACTGGCACGTCTTTCAACTGCTGCGCGACCAGACGACCACGCTGACTCTGCTGGGGCATGACATCCACCTGAGCGCGGAGGCGCTCGGCCTGGGTGGGCTGGGGCTGGCGCGGATTATCCCGATAGTGGCGTTTTCACTGCTGGGCGGCATGATGGCGGACGCCTACGACCGGCGCAAGCTGATGATCATCACGCGGGTGCTTGCGGCGCTCCTGGGCGCAGTGCTGGCGGTCCTGACTCTGACCGGGCAGGCGACGGTGCTGACCGTGTACCTGATCAGTGCCCTGGCATCGGGACTGATGGCCTTTGATCTCCCGGCCCGCCAGTCGCTGGTGCCGCATCTGGTCCCGCCAGAACATCTGACCAACGCGATCAGCCTGCAAACCATCATCTGGCAGTTGGCGACCATCGCCGGGCCTGCGCTGGCGGGGGTGCTGATCGGCGCGGGCGAGCACGTGGGCGAAGCCGCTATTGGCTGGGTCTATGCGCTCGATGCGCTGCTGTTTGCCCTGGCTGCGCTGACGCTGGCCTTCATCCATTATCGGGGGCAGGTGCGCGCCGAAGCGATGAGCTGGCACGCCCTCAAGGAAGGGATGCGTTTTACCTTCGATACGCGCATCATCCGGGCGACGATGCTGCTCGATTTTCTGGCGACATTCTTCAGCTCGGCGCGAACGATGCTGCCGATCGTGGCGTCCGATCTGCTGGGGCTGGGCGCGGCGGGTTACGGGCTGCTGGCGACGGCGCAGCCGATTGGGGCGCTGCTGGCCGGGGGCTTTCTGGCGCTGCGGCGGGCCATCGACCGGCAGGGGCTGGTGCTGCTGGTCAGCGTGGGGGTGTATGGCGTCGCCACTGCCTTGTTCGGCCTGTCCACCAGCCTGATTCTCTCCTACATCCTGTTCGCCCTGACCGGCGCGGGGGATACTATCTCGACCGTGATCCGCAACACCATCCGTCAGGTGATGACCCCGGACCACCTGCGTGGACGGATGACGGGCGTCAACATGATTTTTGCGACCGGCGGCCCGCAGTTGGGCGAACTCGAAGCCGGAGTCGTGGCGGCGGCGCTGGGCGTGCCCTTCGCCATCGTGACGGGCGGGCTGGCGACGGTGATCATGACCGCCTGGATCGCCTGGCGTTACCCGCGCCTGCGGCAGTCCACGCTGCGGTCGATGGTCTCCGCCGAGATGCCGCCTGTGGAAGGGACGTGACTCTCGCCGCAACCCACCCTGCCGGTTGCCTGGCGGGATGCCATGAATTGGCCTTTTATGAACTTCTGCGGTCCGTTATACTCGTTCCTTTAAGAGGAGGACCGGTCATGCCCGAATTTATCCCCGGCCTGGAATTGTCACGCGCGTTTTTCGCGGAACTGGTGCAGCCGGTGCTGGAGGCCGAATTTCCCGACCTGCGCTACGACGCCGCGCTGATCGACTCCGGCTCTGAAGTGCTGGGTTTCGATACGCCCCTGTCGCGCGATCATCACTGGGGGCCGCGTGTCAGCCTGTACGTGAGCGAGGAGGAACTGACCGGGGCAGCGGATGCCATCGGCGAGGTGTTCCGTCAGCGCCTGCCGTATACCTTCCGGGGCTATCCAACCAGCTTTGAGGAAATCCCTGACGAACCGGGCATCCTGCGCTTCGAGCCGAAGACCAGCGGGCCGGTCCAGCACCGCATTGAAGTGACGACCGTCGGGCGCTTCGTGCGCGGCTATCTCGGCTATGCCTGGCAGCCCGGCAGAATCCCTGAACCCCCGGATTGGCTGACGTTTCCCCAGCAGAAGCTGCGCACGCTGACCGCCGGGGGCGTGTTTCATGCAGGTCTGGGCGAAGTCCCGGCGCTGCGCCAGCAGTTCGCCTGGTATCCGCGCGACGTGTGGCTTTACCTGCTGGCCGCCGGGTGGACGCGCATCGGCCAGGAAGAACCGTTCGTGGGGCGCACGGGCGACGTCGGTGACGAACTCGGCTCGCGCATCCTGGCGGCGCGGTTGGTGCGGGACCTGATGCAGTTGGGCTTTCTGATGGAGCGCCAGTATGCGCCCTATGCGAAGTGGTTTGGCACGGCCTTTGCGCGATTGGCGTGCAGCCCCCGCTTATCCCCAATCCTGAACGCGGCGCTGGATTCTGAAGACTGGCATGAACGTGAACGGCATCTGGCGGCGGCGTATGGGGTGGTTGCCGACCTGCACAATGCTCTGGGTCTTACGGACCCTCTGCCCGCGGAGGTATCGAGCTTTCATGAACGCCCCTATCAGGTCATCCACGGAGAACGATTTGCCGAGGCGCTCATGAACCAGGTGCAGGATGAAGCCGTCCGACGCCTTGCGGCAGGCCGCATGATCGGCGCGATCGACCAGTTCAGCGACAGCACCGACCTGCGTGAAGCGGCCTGGCTGCGCGGGCGAATCCGGGCGCTGTACGAATAGGGTGATCACGCCGCCACTTCAGGAAGTGATCCAGCGGCTGCTCGCGAAAAACTGGAACGTTCTGCATCCTGCCAAAAATATGCTGCCTGCATCTTGATCTTGCCCGGCGCTCTATGCTAAAATGCGTCCGGCCTGACTGGTAAGGTCAGGTTAAAATCACATGCCTGGACTCTGGGGGTGTTGTCTCGACCTCGTGCGAGATTCCACCGGAGGTTGAAAGGCATGATCGCTCAAACACAAGCTACAGGAGAAATCATTTATGCCTTCCACAGTGTCTATGAAGGCGCTTCTGGAAACTGGCGTTCACTTCGGGCATCGCACCCAGAAGTGGAACCCGAAGATGAAGCCCTTTATCTTTGCCGAGCGCAACGGCATTCACATCATTGATTTGCAGCAGACGATGGTCAACCTGAATAAGTATCACGACGCGATCCGCGATTTGGTGGCGGGCGGCGGCACGGTGCTGTTCGTCGGTACCAAGCGCCAGGCGCAGGAAAGCATCCGCCGTGAAGCAGAACGCTGCAAGATGCCTTACGTCAATCACCGCTGGCTGGGCGGCACGCTGACCAACTGGCGCACCATCCGCGAGCGCATCGACACCCTGAAGAAGCTGGAACGCCGCCGCGACGCCGGTGAGTTCGAGCTGCTGACCAAGAAAGAAGCCCTCATTCTCGAACGCAAAATCGAGAAATTGCAGCTGCGGCTGGGCGGCATTCGCGATATGCGCCGCCTGCCCGAAATGCTGCTGGTCGTGGACACGATCCGCGAGTCGACCGCCGTCAAAGAGGCCAACACCCTCAATATTCCCGTCATCGCGCTGGTCGATACTAACAGCGATCCCGATGTGGTGGATTACATTATCCCGGCCAATGACGACGCGGTGCGCGCCATCAAGCTGATCGTCGGGGGAATGGCCGATGCCGTCGCCGAGGGCCAGGCGATGCGCAAGGCGGAAGATATGGAAGAAGGCGAAGACGAGGGTACACCCGATTACTCCGCCTATGAAGAAGTTGAAGAAGAAGATGACGAACAGTACCTGGGCGAATCGACCCTGGCGAAACTGCGCGATGCGAAGCTGTTCGAGGATGACGACGAAACTGCGGACGAGGTTGACGAGGATAAGTAAATCATGACCGAAATTACCGCCCAGATGGTAAAAGACCTGCGCACATCGACCGGTGCGGGGCCGCTGGATTGTAAAAAGGCGCTCGAAGCCAGCGGCGGCGACTTCGACAAGGCGGTCGAATACCTGCGCGAAAAAGGTCTGGCGAAAGCGGCGAAAAAGCTGAGCGCGGGCCGCACGATGAACGAAGGTCTGATCCAGACCTACCAGCACTTCAACCAGCGCCTGGGGGTGATGGTCGAGGTGAACTGCGAAACGGATTTTGTGGCGAGTTCCGAACCGTTTCAGGAATTCGCGCGCGGCGTGGCGCTGCACATTGCGAATATGGCCCCGGAATATGTCCAGCGTGATGCGGTGCCGGAAGCCGTGATCAAGGCCGAGCGCGACCTGCAAATGCGTATCCTGAAGGAAGATCCCAAGAATGCCAGCAAGCCTGATGATATTCTCGAAAAAATCATCGAGGGCCGCATGAGTAAATACTTCGAGGAAATCGTCCTCATGGAGCAGGAATACCTGATGGACGACTCGAAGTCAGTCAGCGAAGCCTTGTCGGCGCTGGTTGCCAAGGTGGGGGAAAGCTGCGAGGTTCGCCGCTTTGCTCGGTTCGCCCTGGGGGATGATGGGGGCCAGGCAACCGATGCCTGATTGCACCCCGAACTGGCGATTTCAGCGACAGGCTGACCGGGTCGGTTCAGAGGGATTGGCATTTGCCAGTCCCTTTTTTTTTGGCTGGAGGTCGCAAGCCGCGATCTGCCGGATCGAGCAGTCCATTGAGGTTCGCACGGCACGGGGCAGGTTGAGCCGCTGTTGAGCCGCATATCGCTTCATATCCATTCAGCGAGTCGCCTACGGAAAGGGGCTATACATGACTTTAGTGGGACCCATTTACAAGCGCATTGTCCTCAAATTGAGCGGGGAAGCCCTGGCGGGAGCGGATGGGATTGGCATCGATCCCGACCGCGCCGAGGATATCGCCGCCAAAATCAAACAGATTCATGAACTGGGCGTGCAGACCGCGGTGGTCATCGGCGGCGGCAACCTGTGGCGCGGCGCAATTGGCGTGGAACGCGGTATGGAACAGGCGACTGCCGACCACATGGGGATGATCGCCACGGTGATGAATGGGCTGGCTCTCCAGGATGCGCTCGAACGTTTCAGTGTCGTGACTCGCGTACAGACCGCTATCCAGATGAATGCGGTCGCCGAACCGTACATCCGCCTGCGCGCGATCCGGCACCTGGAAAAAGGCCGGGTGGTCGTTATTACCGGCGGCCTGGGCAACCCCTACTTCACAACGGATACCGCCGCCGCCCTGCGCGCCTCCGAGATCAACGCCGACATCGTGATTAAAGCCACCAAAGTCAACGGCGTCTACTCGGCGGACCCGAAGAAAGACCCCTCTGCGGTGCGCTACGAGAAACTGACGTATAAGGATGTGATCGAAGGCAAGCTCCAGGTGATGGACATGACCGCCTTCACCTTATGCGAAGAAAACAAGATGCCGATCCTGGTGGTGGATTTCTGGGAAGATGATGACCTGCTGCGCGCTGTCCAGGGCGACCACAGTGTCGGCACGCTAATCGCCAGCTAAACGCGCTTCGGCATAAAGCTGGTGGGTCAGCTCGCCTGTGTGGGCCTGGGCCACCGCTTCAATCTCGATCGGCTGGCGGGCGTCGGCTTCCAGGCCGGTGGCGAGGGTCATCACCCGGTACCCGGCGACGTGACCCTCGGCATCGAGCAGCATCAAAACCACCCGTGCTGGCCCGACTGCGGCCCCAGCTGCATTGAACAGGGTGGCGGTGACGCGGTAGCGACTGCCATCGTGGACGACATTCTCGTTCAGGATGGACAGCGCAATCAGATTTTCACCCGCCGCAGATGAGGCCGACAGCAGTTCAACCGCCGCCTGCACGTAGCCCTCGACTCCGGGGGTGAAGAGGGTGCTGTAGGGGGCGCTCTGGCCTGGCGGAATCATGGCCTGCTCGACGCCTGCGGGTGAGTCCCCGATCACCCCCATCGCGGCGTCCAGCAGCAGAACTCGCAGCCGGACATGGGCGATGGCTCGATTCTGAGTATTGGTCACTTTGCCGAGACACAGGACGCTGCCGGTAATCAGGTCGTAGCATGTGGGTGAGTCG
>JAIOHO010000616.1 GCA_019912905.1 Anaerolineae bacterium | reverse complement strand
CCTCAACGGCCTGCACCTGGAGCAGTACCGCCATGCGACCTTCCAGCCGGAGCCGTACTACGAAGAAGCCCTGCGCCGCGATCCACTGGACAGCCGCTGTAACAATGCGCTTGGCCTGCTGCTGCTGCGGCGCGGCAAATTCGCCGACGCGGAAGCTTATTTTCGTCAGGCGATTCGCGGCCTGACCCGCCGCAATCCTAACCCCTATGATGGCGAACCGTATTACAATCTGGGGCTGGCGCTGAAAATGCAGGGACGCCACACCGAAGCCTATGACGCCTTCTACAAAGCGGTGTGGAGCGCGGCCTGGCAGCCCAGCGCCTATTTCGAACTGGCCCGACTTGCCTGCCGCGATGGGCATTTCGAGGTCGCGCTGGAACACGTGAATCGCAGCCTGGCCGTCAACGGTCTGCATCATCAGGCACGGCATCTCAAAGTGGCGCTGCTGCGTCACCTGGGCCAGACCGATCAGGCGCGGCAGCTCATCGAGGACAGCCTGGCGCAGGACCGGATGAATTATGGAATCATGGTCGAGTGTGATCTGCTGAACGAGGGCGAAACGTACCGCCCGCTGCTGCGCGGCGACGTCCACAATTTCATCGAAATCTCGCTCGATTATGCCCACGCGGGACTGCTGGCCGAGGCGATCGCCCTGCTGAAGCGAGCGCCTGCCGCCGATCCGATGGTGGCCTACTACCTGGGCTGGTACAGCTTACAGACGGGGGACGAGGCCGCAGCGCGGGAATGGTTCACCCAGGCCCGTGCACTGCCGCCCGATTACTGCTTCCCGAACCGTGTCGAATGTGTCCCAGCGCTCCAGGCCGCCATGATGCTGCATCCCGACGATGCCCGCGCGCCCTACTATCTCGGCAATTTCTGGTATGCCCACCGCCGCTATGCCGAGGCTATCGACTGCTGGGAGCAGGCGCGTCGGCTCGACCCAACCTTTCCCACCGTCCAGCGCAACCTGGGGCTGGCCTACATGAACAAACGCCAGGATTCCGCGCAGGCGTTGGCCGCCTATGAAGAAGCATTCCGATTGGACCCGACCGACGCCCGCGTGTTTTTCGAACTCGATCAACTCCATCGGGTCCTGAGGACACCGCCCGCGGACCGGCTGGCGCGGCTCGAAGCGCACGCCGCCCTGGTCGATCAACGCGACGACCTGACCATCGAACGAGTCAGCCTGCTGAATCTGCTGGGTCGCCCCGACGAAGCCCTGGCGCTCATCTCGAAGCGGAACTTCCACCCCTGGGAAGGCGGCGAAGGCAAGATCAGCGGGCAGTACGTCGCCAGCCTGGTCGAACAGGCCCGGCAGCATTTAGAGGCGGATCGCGCCGACGAAGCACGGGATTGCCTGGAACGCGCGCGGGTCTATCCCCACAATCTCGGTGAGGGCAAGCTGGCCGGCGCGCAGGAGAATCACCTGGATTACTACCTGGGCTGCGCCTACGAGCAGTTGGGCGATGCGGACCAGGCGCGGCGCTGCTTCGAGCGGGCCTCCACCGGCCTGACGGAACCGTCCTCGCCGCTGTATTACAACGATCAGCCGCCCGATATGATTTATTACCAGGGGCTGGCCCGCGAAAAGCTCGGCCAGAGGGCTGAAGCCCGCCAGATTTTCCAGATGCTGGTGGATTATGGACTGGCGCATCAGGATGACGTCATTCACATGGATTACTTCGCGGTGTCCCTGCCGGATTTTCTGGTCTTCGATGAAGATCTCAGCCAGCGCAACCGCATCCACTGCCATTACATGACCGCGCTGGGTTATCTGGGTCTCGGTGAGCATGTCCAGGCTCAGGTTCACTTTGATGCAGTCCTGAAAATAACCCCTCATCATTTCGGCGCAGCCGCCCATCGCAGGCTGCTGACCGCGATCGACGCCACGAGAAAGGAGGTTTGAGCGCCCTTGAAAAATGACGCCCACCGTGGGCATTCGTTCTACATGTTCATCGACATGTCAAAGTAGGAGAATTAATATGTCAAAGACATTCCGTTTCTTGTTGATTCTGACCTTCATCGTGCTGGCGATCAGCCCGCTGGCGGCGCAGGACATGACTTACAGCGAAGCGCCGATGCTGGCGGAAAAAGTGGCTGCGGGCGAACTGCCCCCAGTCGCAGAACGCCTGCCGCAGGACCCGCTGGTGCTGGACCCGGTAGAAGAAACCGGCCAGTATGGTGGCACGTGGCATCTGGTGGATGGCGACGATACCCTCGGCTGGATGCGCCAGACGATGTATGTCGAGCCGTTCCTGAAGTGGAACCGCGATGCCAACGGTTTCCGCCCCAATCTGCTGACCAGCTGGGAATGGAACGACACCGCGACTGAACTGGTGGCGCACTTCCGCCAGGGAATCAAATGGTCGGATGGCGAACCCCTGACGGTGGATGACTACCTGTTCTGGTGGAACGATATGGTGCTGGATGAGAGTGTCCCGGTCAATACCCCGGCGGGCACGCGCATCAACGGCGAACCCATGACGGTCGAGAAAATCGACGATTACACCCTGAAATTCTCGTTTGCCGCGTCGAACCCGCTCTTCCTGGAATATCACTCGCGCGGCCACTATCACTCCTCGCAGTTCGTCGTCCCGGCGCACTACATGAAGCAATTCCATCCCAAGTACAACTCGGCAGTGACCGACACGACCGAACTGATGAATCGCTACGATATGGCGAGTCGGCTTCACTACCCGGATATGCCCGCCTTCACGCCCTGGATCGTGACTGAATTCACGTCCGGCCAACTGGTGCGGCTGGAGCGCAATCCCTACTACTGGAAGGTCGATTCGGCAGGCAATCAGCTCCCCTACATCGACAATCTGGAATCGCAGATCGCCACCGGCAGCCCCAATGAATTCGTGGTGCTCAAGGCCATCGCGGGCGAACTGGACATGCAGGTGCGCGACATCAACTTCCTCGACATCCCGCTGGTCCTGGACAATGCCGAAGCCGGGGGTTACCAAGTAGTGATGTGGAACCGCGGCGACTATGCCTGGCCCTGGCTGATCCCGATGTACGACTACACCGATGAAGCCATCGTCGATCTGATGTACATGAAGGAATTCCGTCAGGCGCTGTCCTACGCCATCAACCGCGACCGCATCAACGACATTCTGGCCCTGGGTCTGGCGAAACCGCGCCAGTTCGCCCTGAGCGCCGAAAGCCCGGAATTCCAGTCGCCAGAAGGCAAAGCCTTCTATGAGGAATGGTCCACGTCCTATGCCAGCTTCGACCCCGATCAGGCCGGAGCTTTACTCGATTCGATCGGCGTGGTCGATGTAAATGGGGATGGACTGCGTGAACGCCCTGATGGTGAAAAACTCGAATTGATCGTGGATGTCAGCGTCACCGACGATAAGTCGGTCAAGACGATGGACCTCATCAAGGAAGACTGGGAAAGTGTTGGCCTGAGCACCATCATCAACGCCATCGACGGCACCGTCATGGATGACCGCGCCAATGCGGGCGAAGTCATGTTTCGTGCCTGGGGCAGCGCCGCAGCCTGGGGCCTGATCTCCGCGCCGACGGTCTGGACGCCCATCGAAGGTGTGACCTACTCGGTCGGTGGCGTGCGCATTGGCCGCTACTACCAGACCGGGGGGGCAGAAGGTGTTGCGCCGCGGCCCGGCTCGATGCTGGAAAAGTTGCAGCAGGCCTACACCGAACTCATCAGCATCACCGATACGCAGGAACGTTACGCCAAGCTGCTGGAAGCCTACCGGCTTCATGTCGATGAAGGCCCGATCACCATCGGCACCATCGGCGAGCATCCCAGCCCGGTGATCGTGAAGAACAACTTCCATAACGTACCGGAAACCGGCCTGGTCGCCTCCTGGGACCTGGGTTATCCCGGCACTGCGGACCCAGAGCAGTTCTTCATCAGCCAGTAATGATCTGACTTAGGGAGGGGTGTCCATTTCGGCTGACCGGCCAAATCCCTCCCTCAATCCCTCCCCGAATCCAGGGCGGGACTTTCAAATACCCGACTCTTTACCCTTCTCTCGAATTCGGGGGAAGGGCAAGGTGCTCAGCGGGTCGAGCAGCGCTCGACTAAAGGCAGCGTCGCTGCCCCTTGAGCAGGGGGTCTGATATTCTAGGCCATGATTTCAACTGATAGAGCACTGTCATGGCTTTTCCAGAAGATGTGCTGCTGTCTGTGGTGGGTTACAATGGGCCGCAGGCAGCAGCCAGGTCCAGGATTAATCTTGTGGGTCAATACATTTTACGCAGGCTTATTTCAATCATCCCGACGTTATTTCTGATCGCGCTGATGGGCTTCCTGATCATGGAACTGCCGCCCGGCGACTACGTGGACGCTTACGTGCTGCGCCAGGTGTCGCAGGGAAACACGGGGATGGCTGCCAATGAAGAGGATCTGCGCGAGCAGTTCGGCCTCAACGAGCCGGTTTACGTCCGCTTTGTCACCTGGCTCGGCGATTTTATTCGCGGCGACTACGGCTATTCCTTCGACCAGCGCAGGCCGGTCAAAGAGGTGATCGACGAGCGCATCGGCATGACGGTGCTGGTGTCGGTGTGTGTGTTCGTGATTTCGTGGGGCATCGGCATCCCGCTGGGCATTTACTCCGCCACGCACCAGTATTCCAAAACGGATAACGTGCTGACGGCAATGGCCTTCGTCGGCCTCGGTTTACCAGACTTTCTGCTGGCGCTGGTCTTTCTGGTGGCAGCCTGGGGGGTGACCGGACAGGTCCTGACGGGTCTGTTTTCGCCGGAATTCGTCACCGCGCCCTGGTCGATTCCCCGACTGCTGGACCTGTTGAAACATCTGTGGCTGCCGGTGCTGTCCGTGGTGATCACCGGCATGGCCTGGGTGATGCGCGTGATGCGCGGCAACCTGCTGGACGAACTCGGCCAGAATTACGTGATGGCGCTGCGCGCTAAAGGGGTGCCCGAACGGGTGGTGATCTGGAAGCACGCCGTCCGCAACGCCCTGCATCCGCTGGTCGCGTCGCTCGGTCAGGTGCTGGCCTACCTGATTAACGGTTTCACTATCACCAGCGCGGTGCTGGGCCTGCCGACGATCCAGGCGGTTTACCTCAATGCCACACTCAGCCAGGATATTTTCCTCGCAGGCACGATTCTGACCATGATCGGCTTTCTGGTCCTCATCGGCACATTGATTGCGGACATCCTGCTGGCGTGGCTCGATCCGCGCATCCGGTATAACTAATCGAGGTGGCGATATGACCGCAGCAACGGACACGACCACGCCCATTCCAGCCCAGGCCGATGCGATCGAAAAGGTGAAGCTGCTTTCCGTGCGGCGGCTGATGTGGCTGCGCTTCAAGCGTAACCGGTTGGCCGTCATCGGCGGTGTGTTTCTCATCTTCATGTACACGATGGCGATCTTCGCCGACTTCATCGCGCCTTACGGCGTGCGCACGACCCACGACCAGTACGTTTCCGCCTCGCCTCACGGCATCCACTTTATCGACGCCGAGGGGCAGTTTCACTTGCAGCCGTTCGTCTATGGCCTGGAGCTGTCCGTCGATCCCAAGACGTTCCGCAAAGCCTATACCGTCCACACCGAAGAAATGTACCCGGTGAATTTTCTGGGTCGCGGCGAGACTCACCAGATTCTCGGCATATTCGAGACGGACATTCACCTGTTCACGGTCGATGCGCCGGGGAGAATCTTCCTGCTCGGCACGGACCAGCTTGGCCGCGACCTGTTCTCGCGGGTGCTGTACGGTGCGCGCATCTCGCTGTCGGTCGGGCTGGTGGGCGTCACCCTCACCCTGATTCTGGGGTCGCTGATCGGCGTGATGACCGGCTACTTCGGCGGCTGGTTCGACGACGTTTCCCAGCGCATCATCGAAGTGCTGCTGGCCTTCCCCCAGCTTCCGCTGTGGTTGGCGCTGGCCTCGGTGGTCCCACCCACATGGTCGTCGGTGCAGGTTTACTTCGCGATTTCCATCGTGCTGTCCATCCTCAACTGGGGCGCGCTGGCCCGGCAGGTTCGCGGCATGGTGTATGCGCTGCGCGAGGAGGATTATGTCGTGGCGGCGCGCTACACCAATTGCAGCAACTGGCGCATCATCCGCAAGCACCTGCTGCCCAATACCCTCAGCCATATCCTGGTGATTGCGACGCTGGCGATCCCCAATATGATCCTGGGTGAAACGGCCCTGAGCTTTCTGGGTCTGGGCATCCGCCCGCCGATGACCAGCTGGGGACTGCTGCTGAATGAAGCGCAGAACACGCGTGTGCTGCTCCAGCAGCCCTGGCTGCTGACCCCGGCGATCTTCGTCGTCCTCACCATTATTTCATTCAATTTTCTCGGGGATGGTATCCGCGATGCCGCCGATCCCTTCAGCAAATGACCGGACACCATGATGACTGATGATGTATTGCTCGATGTAAACGGGCTGAAAACGTACTTCTTCACCGACTCGGGGACCATCCGCGCGGTCGATGAGGTCAGCTTCCAGATCAGGCGCGGCCACACCCTCGGCGTACTCGGTGAAAGCGGCTGCGGCAAATCCGTCACTGGCTACTCGATTCTGCGGCTGGTGCGTCCGCCGGGCAGGATCGTCGGCGGCAGCATCCACTATCACCGGGCCGCCGACGGGGACAAGCAGATGGTCAATC
>JAIOHO010000615.1 GCA_019912905.1 Anaerolineae bacterium | reverse complement strand
TCCCGGACCGGCCCAGCAGCCCCAATACGCTGATCGTGAGGCTGCTGGGGGCGCTGGTTGGCGGCGGCCTGGCGGTGGGCGGGGTGCTGGTGTACGAGCAGCTCGATGAAACCATCCGCACGACGGAGGAGGCGGCCCAGTTCCTGACTCTGCCGGTGCTGGGGGCGATTATGCGCATCGGCAAGAAGACGGACCCGTACCCGGACCGGCTGATTGTCAATATGCCGTCGATGTCGCCGATTGCCGAAGCCTATCGCACCGTGCGCACGAACCTGCTGTTCGGCAGCAGCCAGGCCGATACCAGCATTTACATCGTGACCAGCCCCGGGCCAGAAGAGGGCAAGAGCGTGACGACGGCCAACCTCGCCATCAGCATGGCGATGGCCGGGCTTCAGGTGCTGCTGATCGACGCCGACCTGCGCCGCCCGAAAGTCCACGAAATTTTCGGCCTGGATAATACGGTGGGCCTGACCACGCTGCTTTCGGCGGAACCGCGTGAGCCGAACGGCAATTATGGCGAAGGCCGCCACAAACGGCTGCCGACTAATCTGATGGATTGTATGCAGAGCACCTCGCTGCCCAAGCTGTGGGTGATTACCAGCGGTTTCACCCCCGCGAATCCGACTGAAATTCTCGGATCGACACTGCTCCAGCGCTGGATCGAGATTTTCCGGGCGTCCTCGGATATTGACGTGGTGCTGATCGATACACCGCCCAGCCTGATCGTAGCCGATAGTTCGGTGCTGGCGGCGACTGCCGATGCTTCCGTGATCCTGGTCGTGGACTGCGGGCGCACCCGGCGCGGCGCGGCGCGCAAGGTGAAGGAACAATTCCTTCAGGTTGGCGTAGAAATCAAGGGAATCGTGGTGAACCGCGTGAATCCGCGCGACCAGAGCTATGAATACGGCTATGGCAGCTACGGATATTATTACACGCCGGATAAGGTCGATGTCAAACAGAACGGCATCCGCAAGTATTTCGGCAACCGTGAAAAAGAGTGAGTCCGCTGGCTGAGGGTTGCACAGCGCCTTGTGCCAACCCCACCATGCCTCTAACGGGGACACCGAGGGCATGAGCAGGCGCTTTATTCTGACGTGATGACGAACCTGGAAGGTAAGCAGACGATGCGCATATTCGGCCTCAAACCGGGCATCACAACGCGCAACCGCAAATTGGGTCAATGGCTGCTGATCGATTATGGGCTGGTGGTGGTGGCGTATACACTGGCCTTTTACACGCGGGCCATTACCGCCGACATCAATTACCGGCAGAGCCTGTCGGCCATCCTGGTCTCCGGGCTGATGCTGGTGCTGATGGCGTATATGTTCGGCATCTACCGGCGCATCTGGTCGCAGACCAGCGGACACGGCATCACCCTCATACTGAATGCGGTAGCGGTCTCGACGGTGGTCCTGCTGGTGGGGGATGCCCTCATCGACCCGCGCCCCCTGCCGCTGAGTGTGATCCTGGTGGGCAGCGTGTTTTCCATCGTCGGCATGGTGGCGGTGCGCTACCGGTCACGCCTGGTCAGCGGCATGTCGTGGCGCTGGCGGGCGGTGTGGAAACGGGAATTTCCGCAGGTCAACACGCGCGTGCTGATCATCGGAGCGGGGGAATCCGGCCAGGACCTGGCGTGGCGGCTGAAACACCGTTTCCCGGACAACAATTACCACATTGTCGGTTTTATCGACGATGACCCGGAAAAGCAGCAGATGTATGTCGAAGGCTGCCGCGTGCTGGGGGGGCGTTTTGAGATTGCCCGCATCGTGGAGGCGCACAGCGTCGATCTGATTGTGCTGGCGCTGCACAACATCACCGGGAAGGATTTTCGCGAGGTTGTGGAGCTGTGTGAGAGTACGCACGCCCGGATTAAGGTCATCCCGGATGTATTCGAGCTGGTGCGCAACCAGCAGAGCGACGTGCCGCCGCTGCGCGATATTCAGCCGGAGGACCTGCTGGGCCGCAGCCCGGTGACGCGCCACCAGGATGTCGATCTGTCGCCGGTGATGGGCAAAGTGATCCTGATTACCGGGGCGGCAGGGTCGATCGGGGCGGAACTCAGCCACCAGATCATGGATTACGAGCCGGTCAAGATCATCCTGCTGGATAACAACGAGAGCGGCCTGCACGACCTGAGCGTCGAACTGCGCGCCCAATACCCGAAGGCCGACCTGGTACCGGCGCTGGTCGATATTTCCTCGCTGGAGCCGGTGCGCCTGGTCTTCAAAAAACACCATCCGCAGATCGTGTTTCATGCCGCGGCTTACAAACATGTGCCCATGCTGGAATATTATCCGCAGGAAGCGCTGCGCGTGAACGTGACCGGCACGCTCAACCTGGCGGAGATGGCGCTGACTTACGACGTCGAACGCTTCGTGCTGGTCTCGACGGATAAGGCGGTGAAACCGTCGAACATTATGGGGGCCAGCAAGCGGGTCGGCGAACTGCTGCTGCATGCCATCTCGAAGGAAGAGGAGTGTCGGACTCTGTTTACGGCGGTGCGTTTTGGCAATGTCCTCGGCAGCCGGGGCAGCGTGATCCCGACCTTCAACCGCCAGATCGACAGCGGCGGGCCGGTGACGGTGACGCACCCAGATATGACGCGCTACTTCATGAGCATTCCCGAAGCGGTCAACCTGATCATCCACGCGGCCTGTATGACGGTCGGCGATGAAATCTTCGTCCTGAAAATGGGGGAGGAAGTGCGGATCGTGGACCTGGCCGAGCGGATGGTGCGGCTGCGCGGGCTGCGACCTTACAAGGACATCGCCATCGAATTCACCGGCATCCGGCCCGGCGAGAAGCTGCACGAAGTCCTGTTCTACGACGATGAGAACCCGACCGATACGCTGCACCCGAATATCGTCAAGCTGAACAACTGGCCGGAGGCGTTTGCGCCGGAACAATTTTTCGAGCAGGTGGTGAAGCTCGTGACACAAAATCAGGATACCACCACCATGCAGGTGCTCACTCAACTGCAAACAGTGATTGCTTCCCGCTCGCAGGTCCCTCATAGTAATGGCAAAGTATCGCAAAGTGTGGCAATGTCGTAATGGAAGACTCGCAAACCGAACAACCTTCTCTGCTGCCCGAACCGAATACTCCTGTTCGGCGGCGGCACCACCACAGCAGTAAGAGCGGCAATCGGCTTGTGCGCAAGCTGCGGCGGCGGATGCGGCATGTCAAGTGGGGGACGGTGGCGCTGGTGCTGGTGGCACTGGTGGCGGTCGTGGTGGTGGGCAGCCTGGCGCTGGCCGCCGACAGCAACAACCGCGTGCGCGCCTCCCTCAGTTCTCTGGAACGGATCATCAACGGCCTGAGCGCCAAGGACCGCACCCAGCTGACGCTGACCGATTTCGACCGGCTGGAAACCAGCGTGACCGACATGGTGAGCAGCCTGAACACCGCGCGCCAGCAGTTGGGCGTGTTCCAGCCGTTTACGGTGGTGAGCGGTGCGCTGAACGGCACGCTGCGGCAGTTGGATGCCTCGCAGGACCTGGCGCTGGCGGCCCGGGAGATGCTTAACGGCCTGCGCCCGACGCTGTTCTTCCTCGTCCAGGGGGACGTCGAGGAGCAGGTGGTCACGCAGATTTCATCGGGCGAGCGCATGGTCGAACTGCTGCAAATCGGGCGCAGCTCGTTTATCCGCGCCGGTCAGAACCTGGACGCGGCCCGCGCCATCCTCGATGACCTGAATCCGGCGGACCTGACGGCGGATCTGATCCTGAACGCCGATCAATTGAGCGCCTATCACCAGCAGTTGGTGCAGGTCAACACGATCCTGATGAACGCGCCGGACCTGCTGACGGCGGCGCTGGGGCTGGACACGGAACGCAGCTACCTGATCCTGTCGCAGAACAGCGACGAACTGCGTCCGTCGGGGGGCTATATCAGCACCTTCGGCTGGATGACGATTCGTAATGGGCGCGTGACCGGCTACAGCTACAGCCCGACGACGGCCACCAGCCCGAATCCGCCGCCGACCAGTCTGGCGAGTCAGGTGACGGTGCCCGACTGGTGGATTCGCTACAGCCAGCCGATTTATGCCGCCTGGGATGGCAGTTGGTATGCGGACTTCCCCTCGACGGCGGAGATGGCGGTATGGTACTACAACAGCGGCAACAACCCGCAGTCGCCGGTGGACGGCGTGATCGCCATCGACATCATTGGCTTCGAGAAAATCCTGGCGGCGCTGGGCCAGGTGGTGGTGCCGGGCTATAACGAGATCATCACGCCGGACAACTTCCGCCAGGTGGTGTACGACATCCGCGCGCGCGGCGGCAACCAGGACCTGCACAAGGAATTTATCGCGGCGGTGTACCAGCAGATTTTCGAGGACTGGCAGACAGCCAGCAGCAACCCGCAGATCAGCACGCGGCTGCTGGGAGAACTGCTGCAAGCGGTGGAGCAGAAGCACATCATGCTCTACTTCACCGACGATTCGCTCCAGCAGGCGATTGGCTCGCTGGGGTGGTCCGGCGCGCAGGTTGCGGCGCAAGGACACGATTACCTGATGGTGGCGGACGCCAACCTGGGCAACAAGTCCAACGGGTCGATCTTCCGGCAGATGGTCTACGATGTCGAGATCGAACCCGGCGGCACACTGCACAGCCGCGCGACCATCGCCTACGATTATTCCGACCGTGTCGCCTCGCAGGACCCGGCGGTCGATCCCGAATATCATGGGCCGCTGGATTACAGCAATCTGCTTCAGGTGTATGTCCCGCCCGGCAGCCAGATCGAAGCGACCAGCAATCTGCCGCAGGAACCGCGCGTGATCGACCAGTCCGATCACAGCATCTTCGTGTCGCGGGTGAGCGTGGCCTACGATACCAGCGAACGCTTCCAGTACACGTATCAGACGCCGGTGGCGGTCGAGACGGTGGGGCCGTACCAGCGCTACCGCCTGCTGATCCAGAAGCAGCCGGGCACACCAGGGGATGCGGTCAACGTGCAGGTGTCGCTGCCGGTCAACGCCAAGCCGATCGGCATCACGCCAGAGCCTGCGGCCAGCTACAATCTGGATCGCCCGATTCTGGAGTTCCGACTGGTGCTGACCAGCGACCAGTGGATCGAGGTCATCTATCAGCCTGCGGGGTAGGCGATTGCCTCTACTCGCATTCTGAGGTGATTGGGCACCGCACCGTAAAATAGTGAAGCCGAAAAGGGCGTTCCTGCGACCTTTTTGTTTACCCAATCGGGTGCATTCGGAATGTGGGGCAGGATCAGATTTCTGCCGCCCGGAGTTCAAAACTCCAGGCTATGAGCAAAGATGGGAAGCCCGCTGAACTCGACTTTATCCATTTGGTGGACGAAAAAGGGCGGGCAATGTAAGCTGATTTCTTGTTCAAGGAGAATCATATGCTTACGTTGCCCACAGAGATTATGATCGTATTGCAGCATTT
>JAIOHO010000614.1 GCA_019912905.1 Anaerolineae bacterium | reverse complement strand
GAGTCTGATTATTCGGAGACCGTGCCTTCGAGCCAGGTGCCGGGGCCGTAGGTGCCATCATAATAAATCTGGCTTTCCAGCGCCCAACCGGTGAGGCCCACTGCCGACTTGCCAGCCGACGTGGTGCCGCTGGTGTAGGTGATCTGGACCCAGCTAAAGCCGCCGTAGCAGCCTTGATCCAGCACATCAAATGTGGCTGGCGCGTCCACGACTGTACCACCGGCAGCGCCCGGAGCAGACCGCAGCGTGCTGAAGACATCGGCGATCTCGCCGGTCGTCGCACCGACGCCGACCTCAAAGTCCGTCGCGTAGGAGTACTTGCAGTCACCGGTTGCGCCAGGAGCCGCGTCAGTGGTCAGCCAGCGGCCAGGGCCGTAGGTGCCATCCGAATAAAGCTGGCTTTCCAGCGCCCAACCCGTCAGCCCTACCGCCGACGCCCCACTGGAGGTTGTGCCGCTGGTGTAGGTGAGCTGAACCCAGCTAAAGCCATCGACACACGTCTGAGCAAGCGGCGTGAACTCCGCCGGAGCGTCCACCACGGTGCCCGTCGCCGCACCCGCCGAAGCGCGCAGCGTGCTGAAGGACTGGGCGATGCGGCCCGAAGCGGGCAGCGAACCCGACGGGAACTGTGTCGTGTAGGAATTCGAACACTCCACCGCTTGCGCCTGTAGATAACCCAGGCCGGGAAGAACCATGATCAACGCGACCAGGGTAAGGACGAGACTGATCTTGCGCATGAAAGCCTCCAATCTTAGGGATGCGTACTCAAAGAACGTGTTGTTGCTGTAATGACCCATAATATACTATGGTTGCAATATTCCGCAAATCCACCGCCGCCTGAAGACGGGACTTGGTCCGGTTTTTGTAACAAACTTCAGAAAGTCGGGTGTTCTCTCACCCCTTCCTCGTGAGTTTCCTCACGAACGTTTGATCCCGGCGGCCATGCCGTCACCGATCGCCAGAATGGTGCTGAACAGGCGGTCATCGTCGGCCAGTGCCTGATTGAAGGTGTGAATGCCCCGGTCGGCTTCATTGTTGAGGGACAGGATGCCCCCGCTGAGAAAGGCGTTGTGTGCGGCCACCATGCCCCCGGGCCGAAGGTGATCGATGGCCCAATCCAGATACCGAGGATAGTCGTCCTTGTTGGCGTCGATGAAGACAAAATCAAAGGGTCCGCGGTTGGCAATCCTGCGCAGCGACTCCAGGGCCGGACCTTCGATGAGTTCCACCTTCTGGCTGACCCCAGCCCGCTCGAAGCTGGCACGGGCGACGGCAGCATGTTTTGGATTTGCTTCCAGCGTAATCAGTATGCCATCATCGGGCAGCGCACGGGCCAGCCACGTCCCGCTGTAGCCCGCCAGGGTGCCGATTTCCACCGCCGTGCGCGCCCCGACTGCGTGGACCAGAAACTGGAGCAGGTGCCCCTCCTGAGACGCCAGGCTGATCTGCGGCATCGAATTGCGCTCGGTCTCCGCCTGTATCCACCGTAAAGCGTCGTCTTCAGTGACAAAAAGCTCAGCGACATAGCGGTGGAGTGCAGCTTGCGTCTGTTCGTCCATAATCCTGATTACCCTTCTTCAGTGTGATGATAGGTGGCCTGTTTCTTCTCCACGGGCCTGCCGCGATACAGCACATAATGATCCATATCGCGCGCCACATATGCATCTGGAAAAACGGAACGGGCCTCATCAATAATATCGCGTTCCCGATAGCGGCGCGATACATGGGTGAGAATCAGGGATTTGACGCCCATTTCGACTGCCAGGGTCGCCGCCTGGCGCGCGGTGAGGTGGCCGAATGCCTGGGCTACTTCCGCATCTTCGTGCAGGAAGGTGGCTTCGATCACCAGCGCATCGGCGTCGGCCACGTGTTCGCGCAGATTGTCGATGCGCCCGACATCGCCGATGTGGACCAGCTTGACCCCGGGCACGGCCTCGCCCAGCACCATCTCCGGTGTGATGATGCGGCCATCGGCCAGGGTGAGCGGCTCGCCGCGTACCAATTGACCGCGCTCCGGTCCGGCAGGCACACCGAGCGCCTGCGCTTTTTCGACCAGGAAGGGACGGTGCGTTTTTTGCTGGAAGATGAAACCGAAGTTGCCGGGTCCCCGGTGGGTCACGGGGAAGGCATGCACGGTGAAATCCTTGGCGTCGATAATTTTGGCGGGCTGAAGTTCGATCAGGTGAATCTGAATCGGCAGCCGCTCGTAATCCAGCACGACACCGAAGAGCAGCGCCTGCACGCGGTCGAGCGTGGCCTTGCCGCCCCAGATTTCAATTTCGTCGATGTTTTCCCAGCGGACGAAGGTCGAGATCAAGCCGCCCAAGCCCAGGATATGGTCGAGGTGGGCATGAGTGAGCAGGATGCGGTTCAGGCGTTTGAAGCCGATGCCGCTGCGCAGAATCTGACGCTGAGTGCCTTCACCGCAGTCGATAAGAAAGCGGGATTCACCGGCCAGGATCGCCTGTGCCGGGAGACTGCGATAGATCGAGGGCGCGGAGGCCGAGGTTCCCAGAAAGACAATTTCAAACATGCGCTTGTGCTCGCTTCACGATGCGGTGACGGTGATGCCGTGATCCACCAGGAACAGACGCGTGCCGCGCTCCTGCCCGTCGGATAGCACCCCCAGCCGCTGGTCGTCACTCTGTTGGTATGCGCCGATCGAGATCATGTAGTTCCCATCCGGCGTCGATGGCGGCAGCGGCACAAACGTGATCTGGATGAAGATGTCGCGCCGGTGCAGGTGGCTGGCAAGCACGCTGAGCGTGTCGGTTTGCGAAATGATCGCTGCCGGGTCGGACAGGATGTGGGTGAACAGGCGGACATCCGGCGGCAGCATCCCATCCACACGCCAGTAGACGATTGAAGTGACGACGTCGCCGGGATGATAGGCGTCGGTCGTGTCCTGCTCATAGCCCAGGAATGTCAGGTTGCCGCCAAACGAAACCGGCGGCAAAGTCAGATCGCTGCCGCCGGGAGCCTCCGGCGCATAGGTCACCGGCGCAGTCGTGGTGAAGCGGCCAATCGTGTCCGCCAGCATATTTGAGACGTTCATCAGGGCGACCGAATCCGGCGGCAGATCGGCGGCGTTCAGGAACTCACTCTGGCGGAGCCATGCGCGCAGATAGGGGTGCATCTTTGCCAGTGTATCCGGCGCGGTGAAGATGACCTGCTGGTGTTCGCCGCCGTTCGCCAGCACCAGGCCGCTGCCACAGTCGGCATAGCGAATCACCTTGTCACGCGTGTGCATCATCAGAATGAGAAGCTGGGCGTCGGTGAGCCGCGGCTGCGGGTCCAAGCTGGTCACGGACGGAATGCAGACGACGGTCGGCAGGCTGCGGGCCGTGCGGTCGATATGATGGGCGAGCTGGGCGATGCGACCATGATAGGCGCTGCGCACCGACGTTTCGGCGGGCCAGACGCTGAACAGGTCATGCGTGGACCAGATCAGGTTGAGGGCCAGCAGCGTGACCAGCCCCAGGCCGAGCAGCGGGCGGACCGCCGGGCGCAAAATGTGATACAGGGTGCTGACCCCCAGCCCAAAAAAGAGCGCCAGCACCGGCAGCAGTACGGCGAAGCCGCTGAAATCAGGACTGGCTGGTCGCAGGAAGGCGACTGGCATCAGGACCGCAAAGGCCACCAGCGGCAGCAGAAAACGGGGACGCTGCCAGCGGTTGAGCGCTGCCAGCAGGCCGATGACGATCACCAGACCGCTGCCCAGATCGACCAGGGGGCGGCCCGGCAGGTTGCGAACCGGTGAGGCGTCGCCGATAAAGAAGATGCCCTTCAGCCCATCCAGCAGGGTTTGCAGCAGCGGCTGATTGGTGGCGCGGTAGGCCCCGAACACGCGCCCGGCCCCATCCAGTTCCGGCAGGCGAATGCTGGAGATGACATAGGGTACGGCGACGATGATCATCACCAGGATGGCGAAGCCGATGTAACTGAGCGTGCGGCTCGACAGGGGCTGCGACGACACCACCATGTAGGCCAGGAAGATCATACAGCCCAGCGCCAGCAGGAAGTGCGCCGGATGCAGATAGAAGCCCATCCCCAGCAGCAAGCCAAGCGCGGCGAATGGCGCGGTGCCGGGTTCTCGCGGCGGCGGCTGATAATAGACGGGCAGCGCGCGCGCCAGCGACAGCAGGGTGGCCCCCACCAGCAGCGGCAGCAGAGTCTCGCGGCCCAGGCTGCGGGCCAGCAGCGTCGGCCACATCCCGACGGCCAGCAGTGCCAGCGCCGCCACCGCCCCCAGCGGTCCATACAGGCGGGCCGCCAGCGCATAGACGACGGCCAGCATGAGCAGATTCGCCAGCACTGACGGAATCCGGTAGTCGATCAGGCCGTTGCCGGTGATGGTCGTCGTGGCCGCCAGCAGCATGGGATACAGCCCCTCGCGTCCGCCCTGGTCGCCGAGCGATTCGAGGTCATAAAACACAGAAATGCGACCCTGGCGGATGGCTTCCGTGATGCGGATGTCGGTGATTTCGTCGTCATGTAAGCCGGGCGGCAGCGTCCCAAGATTCCAGAGACGCAGCGCCGCTGCGATGAGCAGCAGGACTGCCGCCAGCGCAAAACCCATTCGACTCGACAAAAAGTTAACTCCTGAGTCCTGTGTTCAGAGCACTATAGCGCGGTCGCCCAGGCCGTGAAGCCCAGGACCAGCACGCCGAGTGCGACATTGATCCATGTCAGGCGAACTTCGAGGCGGTGCAGCCGCGCCCATTCATCCGGGTCGCCCTTCTGACGCTCGACCAGCAGGCTGGCGCGTTCCAGCGCCGGGGCCACCCAGAATTGCAGCGCTACCCCGCAGATCACCATGCCCCCCACTGCGAGATGCTTGAGCAATATAGCCCGGCTCCAATCATTGCCGAATTGTAACACACCTTCATAGTTTGGGTCAGCCGTCATCTGGAACAATCCGGTGACGATCAGCACCGCCAGGCTGAGGTTGGTGAGGGGCAAAAAACGCCTGCGCAGGCGGGTAAGCAGGCTGTAGACGCCGGGATTTTCGGCCAGGATGCGCCGGGTTTCCGGCCATACCAGCACGGTCAGGATCACCAGGCCGCCGATCCAGACGACGGTGGCGATCAGATGAAAGAACAGGCTAACGGCAAGGATCGACTGGGACAAGGCCAAGTGCCTCCGGGCTGTTTGCAGGGCGGGCGGGAATGACACGGTCGCCGCAGTATTTTGCCATGTTTGCCAGCTTGATGTAAGCCGGTCGGATGCCTCTGCCGGGCCGGGTGATGGCCCACCAGTATTCTTCATTGTCTTTGGTCCAACCGGGATCGGCCATGTAGATGGTGGACATCAGCCCGACCCAGGGACGCCAGTGATCGGCGGCGTACTGGTACGCTTCGACGAGGTAGCGCGCCTGCGTCTCCTCATCGACGGCAAACCAGGAATAATTCGGGTTGTAGCCTTCGGTGTCGGTCGTCCAACCGACTTCGAGGATGGCGGCCTGGCGGGATGCATCGCCGTTTTTCACCATAATCTCACGCAGATCCTCGACCCGCCGGAAGGTGAAGAAGCGCTGACTGCCGTTCCGCTCGGCTTCGTCCGGGCTGAGATCGGGCGCGCTGTAACCCGGTGCGTGCATCCCCACTACGTCGATATGCTGCTGGAAACCGGCATCATACAGGGCTTGCAGGTAAACATCATCCGGTTGGGCAATGTCGCAGCAGGTGCCGGTGGGCGACAACCCGGCGGAGATGATGATGGCGGCGGGGTCGGCGGCGCGGATGGCTTCGGTACAGGCCGTCAGCAGGGTGACGTACTCCGCTGCGTTGGGCGAACGATTACCCCATTCACGTGACAGGTTCGGCTCGTTCCAGATCTGGTAGGCGGCGATGCGGCCCGGGTAGCGTCCGGCGACTGCGCCGCAGTAACTGCTCCAGGCATCCATAAATTCCGGGTCGGGCGGGGCGTCGATGAAATTGACGTCTTTGCGGCCTTCAACGCTCGGATGCGCCCATTCGGGGACATCGCTGAGGCGCACGACCAACCTGAGATCGCGCCGCTCGATTTCGCCGAGAATGGCATCCGCCCGGCTGAGGTCGATCGCGCCGGGGCGCTTCTCGATATCTTCCCAGGCAAAGGTCTGTTTGACATGACTGAAGACCATCAACCGCACCTGGTCGAGCCGCGTGCCGACGGTGCCGTTATCCCACCAGAGAAAGGCCTGGATGCCATAGGTGAGTGACGTAAAGGGTGGATCGGTGATGGCGCTGGCCGCGAAGGGATCGGCAGGCGGTCGGCTGGCGAGTCCAACAGTGATCAATAAAATCAGGGCCAGCGCACCCAGGCCGACCCTGAACCGGTGACGAAGAATCGATCGCATTAGCTGCCGGTGCGCGCCTCATAGTCCTGCTGCCATTTGCCCACCGCATCGTAGATGGGCCGGAACACCCAATCCTTGCCGATCATCGAGTAGGGCACGTTGTCGTTGGAGGTGTCCCATCCGGCCTGCGGCCCATAGTTGAAGTTCCAGATGAACGCCAGCCAGACCGTGCCCCAGCTTTCCATCTGGTTCAGCGCTTCGACGGTCCATTCGGCCTGTTCGTCCAGCGTATTGTCATCGGCGAAGCCAAAACCGGCGGGTGAGCCGCCCAGGTCTTCCGTCGAGGCCCAGCCGAATTCGGTGATGCACAGCGGCTGGTCGCCGTTCGCCAGTTCGATCTTGTTGGCGTAGGTCTGGAGCGTGCTGTAGAAGCTCCAACTGTGATGCGCGTTATCGAACGGCCCGCGGAAGGTGGCTGTTGGGTCATTGGTCACATTATTCCAGGGCACGCTGGGGCCGATGTTGTAGCCGTTGTGATGCGCGCCCACACAGTCGGCATAATTCAGCAGACCTGCGCCGATCAGACCATCGAGGTAGACGAAGTCGTCGATGGCCGACACACGCCCATCCGGTTCGGTCCAGCCGCCAGTCGGCGACAGCGCGCCGCTGATGACGATCACCCCCGCGTCAGTATTCTTGATCGCCTGAGCCGCCACCCGCAGCAGTTCGACGTAATTGGGTGCGCTCAGACCGCCGGTGGACGTCCACTCCCGGTCCAGATTTTGCTCGTTCCAGACCTCGATGGCATGAATCATGCCTGGGTAGCGTTGCAGCAGGGCCGTCAGAAAATCGGCATAATCCTGGGGATTGGCGGGCGGGCCATGTTTGTCCAGATTCACGCCCTGCTCACGCGCCCAGGCCGGGGCCGTCACGACCGACAGCGCGACCTTGAGGTCGTAATCTGCCGCCAGCGGCAGCGCCAGGTCGAGTTCGGCCCAGTTATAGTTGCCCTTTTCCGGTTCGACGTCCTCCCAGCGAACCTGCTGTTTGAACCAGCGCAGATGCAGTTTGTCGTGCACTTCGCGCATCCACAATTCCTGATTTTCCGGGTTGAGGTCCGGGCTGACCTGGACCTGCGTGCCCACCTGGAAGAAGCGCTGATCGACCGGCAGCGGAGTCGGCTCCGGCGGAGCATCGGTGGGTTCGGCAGCTTCGGTGGGGACGACCTGCGCCACTTCGACTGGTTGGGTGACCGTCACGGTCGGCGG
>JAIOHO010000613.1 GCA_019912905.1 Anaerolineae bacterium | reverse complement strand
GTTCCAACTCGGCATTGTGGCGTTTGATCCGGTCCTGATAGCGGGCCTGCTGGATGCCTATTGCCAGTTGATCCGCTACTTCGTGGGCGATTTCGAGCTGCTCAGTCGTAAAGGCCGCCTGCTTATTGCTGCCCAGGTTGAGCGTGCCGATGAGGGTATTCTGGGCCAGCAGAGGAATCCAGACCCAGGCGCGCAGCCCTTCGGCTTGCAGCGTCTGGACTGTCGGGTCCGTTTGCGGCAGCTCGCGGAGGTCATCGACGCTGTAGCGGTGACCGGTGCGCAGCAGTTCGAGCGCATGCGGGGGGAAAACCGCCAGCGAAAAGTGTGCGCCGGTGGGCAGGGCTTTCGTCTGCTGGCTGTAGGCCATCAGCACCTGCGCTTCCTCAGCCGCAAAATCAAACAGGGTCACACTGGCGTGAAAGGCGAAGATCTGCTGCTGGATGAAGCTCAGGATAAACTCGGCAATCTCCTCCGGGGCCTGCATCGTGAGGATGGCGCGGTCAATCCGGTGCAGGATTTGCAGGCGCTCGTTGTAACGGCGGAGCGCGGCCTCATTGTTCTGACGCTCGAAAACCTGCCCAAGCTGCGTGCCGATGTTTGCCGTCACATCCAGCAGGAGTTGATCGATTTCGACGATTTCGTCCGTAAAAAACTCCAGGATCGCGACAATCTCAGCACCAGCCAGCACCGGAAAAGCCAACGCGCCTCTCAAGCCACAGGTGATAGCCGCTGCCGCGCGCGTGAAAAATTCGCCGTCCTGTGTGAAATCCACAATCCAGACGGTCTGGCGTCGATCCACCACCTGACCGATCAGCCCGGTATGCGGGGGCAGCCGAGTCGCCTCCGTCACCTCCAGGAAGGGGCCGAACAGGTCCGGGTTATCCAGATGCCACACCCTGCCAGACATAAATTCGCCCGTGCGCGGGTCGGATACGTAGACGTGGCCGACCGGCCAGCCCATGAAGGCGCAGACTTTGTCCACCGCGAACTGAAGAATACCATCGGTGGTCGTGGCTTCGTTGGCCGCGACCGCGATTTCCTGAAGCACTTCGATAAACAGCGACTTCCGGCTGAGTTCCGCCTCAGCTTTACGACGTCTGCGTCGGCTCTCGGCGTCGCGCAGCTCCCGTTCGATGGCAGGGATCAGCCGCGCGTTGCTGTGTTTGACGACAAAGTCATGTGCCCCGGCTTTCAGCGAAGCCACGGCGACATCCTCGCCAATGGTGCCGGAACTGATAATAAACGGAATGTCGAGCGCCATTCCCTGCAACATCGCCAGGGCAGAAGGGGCGTCGAACTGTGGCAGTGAGTAATCTGACAGCACCACATCCCAGATCTGGTTCGTCAGCGCGGCTTGCATAGCTTCCGCAGTTTCCACACGCTCAAACTGAGGGTCATAGCCGCCGCGCCGCAGATCATGCAAGAGCAGCAGTGCATCATCTTCAGAGTCTTCTACGATCAACACTCGGAGGGGTTTACCCATCCCGCTCCTCCCTATTCATTCCTGGTTCGAGGCGCCTCGTTCAATACCAACCAGTACAGTCCCAGGCGGCCAATCGCTTCCGTAAACTTCATAAAATCGACTGGCTTACGAATATAACTGTTCGCCCCCAGACTGTAGCCGTTCACCAGATCCTGCTCTTCATTCGAAGAGGTGAGAATCACCACCGGCAGGAGCCGGGTATGTGCTTCAGTCCGAATTCGGTGCAGCACCTCCAGGCCGTTCACTTTTGGCAATTTTAAATCCAGTAACACAATCTGCGGCAGGATTTCGATATTCCGACCCGCGTAGATCCCTGTGCCGAAGAGAAAGTCGAGTGCTTCCACGCCATCGCGAGCGACGATGACTTCGTTGCCGATATTGTTTTTCTTCAAGGCTCGCAGAGTCAGCACTTCATCATCCGGGTTATCCTCGACCAGTAAAATCAATCTGTTCTCCCTGACTCGGCGATTCTGTCATTCCGATGAATCTCCAGCATACTTTCTTTTTCCCGCAAACGCATCCTACTGGCGTATGAATTTCAGAACATAAAGTAAAAAGTCGCCCCTTGCCCGACCGCGCCTTCTGCCCAGATTCGCCCGCCGTGCCGGTGAATCACCCGCTGCACTGTCGCCAATCCGATACCGGTGCCTTCGAAGTCGGTTATGGCGTGCAGTCGTTGGAAAGCGCCAAAAAGCTTGTCGGCATAGGCCATGTTGAAGCCTGCCCCATCGTCGCGCACGAAAAACACACAGGTCTCGTCAGGCTGCTCCTGCACCCCGATTTCGATGTGGGCCTGGGGCTTCCTGGACGTAAATTTCCAGGCATTGTGAATCAGGTTTTCCAGCATGATACGCAGCATCCGGTTGTCTCCGTCTACGACCATGCCTTCCTGGATCACGAATTCGACCTGACGTTCGGGCTTTGTGTCGACGATTTCACGGACAATGTTCCGCGCCAGTTCGCTGAGATCGACCGGCTCGAAATGCATCTCGGCACGCGCGATGCGAGCCAGGTTGATCAGATCGTCGATCAATTCAGCCATGCGGTTGGCCGCGGCCCGCACCCGCTGAAGATAGGCCTGTCCACTGGCATCAAGCTGATCGGCATAGTCTTCCAGCAAAATCTGACTGAAGCCATTAATGCTGCGCAGCGGCGCGCGCAAATCGTGAGAGACCGAATAGCTGAACGCCTCCAGTTCTTTATTGGTGGCTTCAAGCTCGACCGCCCGCCGTTCGAGGATCTCATTCAACGCCTCGATCTGCGCCTGGGCCTGCTTGTGCGGGGTAATATCGGTAAAGGTGACGTAAATCTGCTGAGGGGCGGCCTGGCCGGGTTGCAGTTGAGGCTCGGCATTGACCACGACCCAACGATACGCGTCATCGCGTGGATTGAAGATCCCCATAATCACCCCGCGTATTGACTGGCCCGTTTGACGAACGGTCGCCGCCGGACGCGTGTCGGCAGGGAAATCGGACCCATCTTCATGGATGACTCCCCAGCGCGGATCAATCGGCACTTTTCCCATCAACTGGTCCAGTGTCAGCCCCAGGATGTCCTGTGCCGCCGAATTAGCCCCGATAATGCTCCCATCACCACTCTCATAAAGTACCCCCTGGGCCATCGTCTCAAACAGGGTCCGGTGACGGGCTTCGCTTTCGCGAATGGCTTGTTCCAGCCGTTTGCGCTCGGTGATGTCCTCGACCACACAAATAAAATAGATCGGTTTGTTGGAGTTCTCCCGGACCGGAGAGACTGTCCAATTCGCCCAGATTATCGACTGATCCTTGCGGATGGAGCGTTTTTCGATGACGTAATCGGCAATCTCGCCAGACCGTATCTGCTGGAAATAGGCCAGATCATCCTGTAAATCATCGGGATGAGTCACATCCTGGAACCTCAAAGTGAGCATCTCATCACGCGTATAGCCGAGGATGTCGCACAATTTCTGGTTGACCCGCAGCCAACGGCCATCTGGTGTGATATACGCAATGCCGACTGCGGCCTGCTCGAAGGCGGTCAGGAAACGCGCCTCGCTCGCTTCCAACAGCCGCTCGATCTGCGTTCGCCGGGTGACCTCCTCGACCCGATGGATGATGGCGGTGACTTCCCCATCCGGCCCACAAACGGGCGAGTTGGTGGGACTCCAATAGCGTTCTTCAAAACCGCCGCCTTCGGACTCGGGGCGCTGAATGTCGTACTGCTGGATCGCCATGACATCGACGACCTGGTGGTGAAGGACACGCTCCAAGGACGCGCGCAGATTACTGACACCGGTTGCGGTCGGATCATTGGGATTATCCGGGAAGACATCGAAGATACCGCGACCGAGAATCTCCTCGCGCACAGTCATCGTCGCCCGAAGATAGGCTTCGCTCGCGGCCACAATCGTAAAATCAGGCATCAGGACAAGGTAGAGATCAGGCGCTGACTCGAACAACCGTTGAAAGTCTGGGGCCGGGGCAGGGGAAATTTTCGACATCACCAAGAAACTCCTGCTTTATGCCGAGCCAAAGCGGATTTCAGTCTGCAAACAGGGCTGATGGCTGGAGATGCGCCGCCAGACCTCGAAATCATAGACAGCGTGAAAGCCAGATAGAAGCAGACAGAAATTCTGAAAAACACGACACAGGCTGATTGTGACCGATAGTATTTGCTTCGACACAATAAAGCCCGATGAATCTCTGACATCCAGAGTCATCCACCTAAATAACTTTTATATGATTCTATTATAAGTATATTTGTATGACAGCGCTGGCAAGTACCCGCATTCGCCGACGAATCAGTGGCGCAATCCCTGTGGAGCTTCTGCCCACAGGCGTGTTTTCTCGCACAGCACGCGGACTAACCGGCATCCGGGCACCGATATAACGAAATGATGAGAGATTTCTACTCGGAGGAGAAAGGCCGCAGGGCGGACTCTGGAGGCGGGTCGATGGTGCCCGACACAAACAACGCCCCCGCTCACGTTCAGCATGAGTGGGGGCGTGGGTAGCCTGTCAGTGGGTGACGGTTACTGGATATTAAACGTGACACGCACCAGCACACTCACCTGAAGCTGGCCTTCCTGCACGGCTGCGCCGCCACCCATGGCGGACTGGGCACGATCATACAGCATGGGCGGCTGGGCATTGGGGGTTTCGACAATGATCGTCGCTTCACCAAGCTGAACGCCCATCAGACCGGCTAACTGCTCGGCACGAGCGCGAGCGTCGGCTACGGCCACTTCGCGCGCCTGTTCTTCCAGGGCTGCCGGGTCTGCGATATTAAAGGTCAGGCCGTTGATATTGTTGGCTCCGGCCTGAACGCCGGTGTTGATGACATCGCCCACCTGGGCCACATCGCGCACGGTCACATTCAGCGAATTGGTCACGCGATAAATCGGGGCAGTGCTTGGCTCGCCGGTCTGGGGATTATAGGGGGTATCCTGATACAGATACAGGCCGGTGGTCTGAATATCTTTCAGGTCGATGCCCGCGTCCGTCAGGGCGGCGATCACATTCTGGACGGCGTCATTGGCCGTATTGTAGGCTTCCAGCACATCGCTGCTGCTGGTTTGCACGCCGAGCTGCACCAGGGCGATGTCCGGCGCGCCGAATGCCTGCCCATAGCCCTCCACGGTCAGCGTGCCGGGTGGATAATCCTGGGCCGCTGCCACACCAGTCAGCCCGGCCAGCAGGCCGATTATCCCGGCGAAAAATGCAATCCGTTGCAGAACCTTCATCTTTCTCACTCCTTACCACACCATAGAATAGGAACCGCAGGTGCGGTCCTCAGGAGTCAAGACGCCGTTCGCGTCCAAAAGGTTCCGTCCAGGGTTTCAGTTGTCAGGAGGCAGTTTTCAGTCTGCCGTCAAAGAGCCGAAAACTGTTTGAAGAGGCCGCCCGGCGTGGCGCGAACAACCTATCCGCAAACCTGTAGGGGCACGCCAGGCTGTGCCCTGAGCGGCGCAAGCGTCTCCCCTACTGATGGGCCGATATTAAGTTCCCTGTGGGGTGCGCAGACCCTGGGCCAGCAGGTCGATGACGTGCATGGTGCGAATCGATTTTCCCTGACGGCTCAGTCCGCCGTTGATGTGGGTCATGCAGCTGCAATCGCCAGTCAGTACCACATCCACATCCACCGAGTCGATGGCCTGGATTTTCTCCTGAAGCATCGCGCTGCTGATAGGGGCCATTTTCACCGAAAAGGTACCGCCGAAGCCGCAGCACTGCTCCGAGCCGGTCATCTCGTGGATGCTGACACCCTCGATATGGCTGACCAACTGGCGTGCCTGGGTCTTGAGGCCCAACCCGCGCAGGCCGTGACAGGCGTCGTGGAAGGCGATTCGCGTGGGCGGCACTTTCGCGCCCAGGTCTGTCATCCCCAAACCATCGACCAGATACTCGGTCACTTCCCAGGTGATGCTGGCGGCCCAGTTCGCCTTGTTGCGCCAGACTGGATCATCGGCAAACAACTGCGGGTACTCATGGCGCACCATTGCCGCGCAGCTTCCGGACGGAGTCACGATGACCTGGGCATCAGCGAAGGCCCGCAGGAACTGCTTCGCTACCGCGCGCGCATCCTCCCAGAAGCCGGTATTATAGGCCGGCTGCCCGCAGCAGGTCTGGGACATCGGAAAATCGACCGCCACGCCCACGTGATCCAGCACCTCGACCACCGAGACCCCGGTGCTGGGGTAGAGCGCGTCGATCATGCAGGTGACGAACAGCGAAGCCGGTTTGTAACGCGGCGAGGGGCGAAGGTCGTCGGTCATGGGGGGTCCTGTCACCTGATTCCAGTCAATTCTCCCGATTATAACCAGCCCGTGATGCCCATGCGAGTTGGTCAGGAACGGTCCTATTGGCTGCCGGGGGTTAACCGTAACATGAGGATGTTCACAGGGAGGTTCCTCATGGAATTGAGCTACACCATCCGCCCGGCGCGGATCGAGGATGCACTGATCATCGTTCGCCAGCGCCGCCGAATGTTTGAAGATATGGGGTATAGCGACTATATTCAGTCTGAGGGTGTCGATGCCGCCTACCTGGAGTGGGTCAAACCGCGCCTGCTCGATGGCCGCTGCCGCCACTGGCTGGTGCAGTATGCGGGGGAAATCGTCGGGGGAGGCGGGATCGAGATCCACGAGCGTGCGCCGCACCCGGTCGGGCTGGCAACCCATTATGCCCATGTGGTGGGGGTGTATATCGAACCCGAACACCGCCGCCAGGGACTTGCCCGCCAGTTGATGCTTACGGCGCTCGCCTTCTGTCGGGAATCCGGTTTGAACTTCGTGACCCTCCAGGCCAGTGACTTTGGCCGTCCGCTGTACGAGTCGCTTGGGTTTGAAGCGTCAAGTGAGATGCGGCTGCTGATGCGCGATGTTCATCCCCTCCAGGAAAGGTTGCCGCATGAATATCCAGACGATTGAAATCGACTCGCCCTTTGGGGTGCGGGTGCCGCAGCGCCTGCACCAGCAGGACATCGCGTCGAACAAGCTCATGATTATCCTGCCGGGGCGCAATTACACCATTTACCATCCGGCACTGTTCTACATGACCCGCATGGGTCTGGAAAACGGCTACGACGTACTGCCGGTGCAGTACGGGTTTCAGGTCACGGGCGATCTGGAACCGCAGCAAATTCCGCTGCTGGAGGAAGATGTACGGCTGGCGACTCAGCCGGTGCTCAAGCGCAGCTACCGGGAAATCTGCCTGGTGGGTAAATCGCTCGGTTCGCCGCTGGCAATCGACCTGGCGCGCACGCTCGACGTTGATGCGCTGTCACTGATCCTGCTGACTCCGGTCGGCGCGGCGATGCAAAGCAGCACCGGCTTCCGCGTACTGGGGGTCATCGGCACCGCCGATCCGCTGTATTCGGAAGCCGTCATCAAGGCGACCAGCGACAAAGTAACCTGGCGCGTGTTCAAGGGCATCAATCATGGGCTGCTGGATGACCGTGACTGGCGGCACTCGGCGCACGCCATCGAAGAGATCATTAGCGACTGTGAAGCCTTTTTGCGCGGGGAGTTGTAATCCGATCGGTGGTTCAGCTCAGG
Source organism: Anaerolineae bacterium (assembly GCA_019912905.1). Classification (GTDB taxonomy): domain Bacteria; phylum Chloroflexota; class Anaerolineae; order Aggregatilineales; family Phototrophicaceae. The sequence continues at coordinate 369 of JAIOHO010000613.1, read as the reverse complement.
TGCTGCGCCAGAAAATCGAGCAGAGCGGCGAACATCTCAGTCGTGTAGTGATGATCGACACCGGCAGCCACGTGCGGCGCGAAGTGATCCTCAGCCCCATACAGCCGGTATACCGAACGCGCATACTGGTTGAGCACGGCGATGCCATCCGCCGGGGAGAGCGGGTCGCCGCCGCCGACCAGCACGATCTGCGGGCGCGGGGCGGACAGGGCGATCAGCGCTTCCATATCCAGGCCAGCTTTCAATACGCCAGGGACGTAATAATAGACGCTGTGGCGGTTGAGTCCGCCGCTGGCGATCAGATTCTGGTAGCGGGTGTACTGGATGACCGGAGCCACGACTTTGATGCGCTCGTCCAGCGCTCCCAAC
>JAIOHO010000612.1 GCA_019912905.1 Anaerolineae bacterium | reverse complement strand
GCACATTTTGCAGTTGATCTACGTGCTGCTGCCCATCAGCGCCACCTTCGCCCTGTGGGGATTGATCCGGCGCGATTGGGCCGGTTTGCTGCGCCTGATGGCGGTGAATGTCCTCGGCTGCGCGATTCTGCTGATCTTCGTGCTGCCCATCGCCCGCTCGACCTTCGAGACGGCGGCTTATACCGAAGAAGGCGGCTTCGTGCGTTACAGCGCCGACCTGCTCAGTGTGGTGTCGCCCTCGTTTTTTAACCCGCTGTATGCCTGGCTCGATTACCCCCGGCGCGTGCTGGGCACCAATCTCGAAGAAGGCACCAGCTACATCGGCATCATCGCCGGGGCGCTGGCGATCATCGGCCTGCTTAAGTTCCGCCCCGCGCGCCTGTGGCTGCTGCTGGCGGCCATTGCCTGGGTGCTGTCGCTCGGCCCGCTGCTGAAAATCTTCGACGCGCCGCTGCGCCTTCAGACGGATGGCTATGCCACCGCGATTACCCTGCCCTGGGCGGCGCTGCAAAATCTGCCGCTGTTTAACCTGGCACGCACGCCGGGGCGCTTCAATTTCGCGCTGGCGCTGGCCGTCGCGGTGCTGGCCGGTTATGGCGCAGCCTGGGTGAGCGACCGACTCCGAGATCAGAGGCTGCGCGCGGGGGTGATGATGGCGCTCATGGTGGCGCTGCTGGTCGATTTCCAGGTGTACTGGCCGTTGCCGACGCAGTCTGCGGTAATCCCGGCGGCAGTGTCGGCGTTGGCCGCACGGGAGGATGTGCGCGCTGTGCTCGATCTCCCCTGGGAGAATCCGGTGGCGGCCAAGGACGCCCTGTATTTGCAGACGGCCCATCACCAGCCGCTGGTCGCCGGGCACGTCACGCGCAGCACGCCGGTCAGCCCGGCCAAGCTGACGCTGCTGCAAGACACGCTCGATCCGGCGCTGCTGGATGCTGCCGGAGCCGACGTCGTGATCCTGCATAAAAAATACGCCTCCGACGAGCAGATTGCCTGGACCCGCACGCAGTTGGGCGACCCTGCTTACGAAGACGCAAACCTCGCCATCTTCGACGTACCCGATCCGACTGGCTCCCCATCACTCACGACGCGCACGACGGACAGCCGTGCGATCGAACGCAGCGCCGATTCGTACCTGTATGCCCCACAAACCGGCTGGGTGGATTTCAGCGGGACTCTGAGCGCCGATGGCCGCGTGGTCGAACTCCGCCGCGACCAACAGGTGATTCAACGCTGGACCGTCGCGGGCGAACAGGCATTCCACATCCCCATTCCGGTTGAAGCGGGCGCTTATCATGTGATCCGGCTGGCCGTGGACCCGCCGTGCCCGGTGGAACAGGACCCGGCGCTGGAATGCCGGGCGGTGACGATCAACGATCTGGCATTTGGGCCGCTGGTGGCGGTCGACAGCGCACCGGTCGAGTTCGAGCATGGGCTGCGTCTGGAGCGCGGCAGCGTGCCAGCGAGTGCCGCGCCGGGTGAGTCGCTGGCCGTGCGTCTGTGGTGGATTTTGAATGCGACCCGCAGCGACACCGACATCCGCTTCGTGCATCTGGTCGCTGCGGACGGCCAGGTTGTGACTCAGGATGACCGGACTCTGGGCGCGCAGGCTGCCGGGTCGCAGTGGGCCGAACAGGTGATGCTCCAACTGCCGGACGATTTGCCCGCCGGAGACTATCGTGTATTCACCGGTTGGTATACCTACCCGGATTTCACGCGCTTCGCCGTCGAATCTCCGGTCGAAGGCGCGGCGAATGATCTGGCACTGATCGGCCACGTACACGTTCCGTAATCACCGTCGTGCGGCTGGCTTCGATTGAACCCCTTGTGACCCTGGGGCGGATGTGTCATAATTATAGGAAATCATAACATCTGGTCAGACTCAGGAGAGGTGAAGATGTCCCGTTCGACGCGCACCTTAATCGCCGCCATGCTGCTGGTGCTGGCGGGTTTCATGGCAATCAACAACATCGTCTCGGCTGTTGACATCGGCGACTGGCTGCTGCCTGCTGTGCTGCTGGTAGCCGGGCTGACGCTGGCGTTTTATCCCGATCAAACGGCACCGGCTCCGGCGCATGAAGACGACGAGCCGGTCTCGCTGGCGGCGGCTCCACCCATGCCTACCCTGGCGGCGGCTGTCCCTGAACCCGTTACTCCACCGCCTGCTCCGCCAGCCCCTGCCGCCCCGGTCGAAGCCCCCACAAAAGC
>JAIOHO010000611.1 GCA_019912905.1 Anaerolineae bacterium | reverse complement strand
CTTCGCCCGCAGACGGATCGCCGCCATAGCCATAATTCGAGACGTACAGGAAACCGTCGGGGCCAAAGGTCATCCCGATTGGGTAACTCAGACCGGTAGCGATCACGTCTAACGTTCCATCGTCGGCGACCCGTACCACCCGCCCTGCGCCAGCAACGGGAAATTCATCGTCTGCCGTGCTGGATTCCAGCACATAGAGCTGGCCTTGATCGTCAAAAGCCAGGCCCAGCACCATCGTCAGCCCTTCTGCATAAACCTCGATTTCACCTTCTGGCGTGACCTTGTAGACTTTGGAAATGCCGGCATCCACAGGAAATACGCCTAGATTCCCGATATAGAAGTTGCCCTCGTACAGGGTCAAGGCAGTTGGTGTGATGTGCCCTTCGGTAGCCGAAATGTCCAGTACCCGTCGAATACTGCCATCCAGGGAAACTTCCTCGAAGGTTGCATGGTTTGCATTGACTACGTAGAGTTTCCCGTCGTAGGCTACCATCGCATTCGCCGCTCCGTCCGGCTCATAATCATCGTCGAGCGGTGCAGCCGAAGGATTGTTGGGGAAAAATGTGCTGAGATCACCAACCACCTCGGCGCTTGCATCCGTGTTCGCTCGATAGACGCCGGTAGGAGCATCAGGATTCCCTCGCGAACATCCGCCACCTGCGTTCAAGACATATAGGACGTCATCAATAAACGCCACATCGGTTGACCCAACGACATCCCCATAGGCATCTCGAGCCGAAGGCATCCCATCTGCCACAATGGTCTGTGTACCATCCGGGCCGATCATGGTTACCCGGGCCGTCATTGCGGGATGATAAGGGGTAAAGGGTGACGTGTAGTTTTCGCAGGTGCCCATTGATTCGACGTCGCCACCGTTACCCGACTCGGCGACATAGAGGTTGCCATCCGGCCCAAATTTCAGGCCGCGCGGGTAGATCAGGTCGGTTGCATAAGTTGAAACATTGTTGGAAAGGGGTGCCGGTGTCGCTTCGACCTCTTGCGCTGAGGGTATAGCTAGAACGGCATAGGCAATATGAGCAAACGATATAATTATGACAGGCGGTGCCAGAAGTCTGGTTAAACGATGACGGAACATATATTTCTCCTCCTGAACGATAACCCATCGCAACTGTAGGATGAGGTACATTTAACGTAACGAGAAAAACTATCGCTGTCGTCTAACCAGAGTTTATTCTGGGGTTTAATTAGGAGTTTACACTCTAAATGAGGTCGAGTTCTTTCGCCCGGTTTACAGCCTGAACCCGATTGTTCACGCCGAGCTTGCCAAAGATATTGTTCGTGTGGGCCTTGACGGTGCCGATGGCGACCACAAGCTTTTCGGCAATTTGTGGGTTGTTCAGGCCAGCAGCCATAAGCCGTAGCACATCCATTTCCCGTTCGGTCAACAACCCAACTAATCCCTGATGGGCTATGAACGGTGCATGATGCTGGGGATCGTCCTCTTGCTGCCGCAGGTGTTCCAGCATCAATTGGGCCATCTTGTCCATACCGATGGTTTCACCGCGCCGCCCAGCAGCATCGAACGCATCCGGAGTGAGTAGTTTCCTGACTTGCTCTGACAAGTGTTCTGCTCTACGCCGAGTAGGCGGTTCAATGGCCGGATGAGCGATGGCGATGCTCAGAAGTGCAACAGCCTGTTCTGGCTCATCGGTCTTTAATAGAAGATCAGCGATGCCGGTGACAATCTCTAGAATTAACGGCGACCAGTGAATATCGACGGCTATCTTGAGCGCTTGCTGGAAGTGACGGCGTCCCGTAAAATAATCACCCGCAGCCTGGGCAGCGTCACCCAACCCGAACATCGAAGTCGCCAGTCCACCCGGATCATTGACCTCACGATAGGCATCATGACCCTCCTGATACAGGTGGACTGCGTCCTGATATTTACCCTGTAACCAGGCAATCCGGGCTATGCTGTTGAGCGCAAACGCCATTCCGCCCAGATCATGAAATGCTTCCTTAGTCTTATAGCTGGCCTGATAATATCCCATTGCTTGATCGTAGTCCTCAACTGCGCGCCTGACATTGCCCATGACGACCAGGATATACGCAGCGAACAAGTCGTCGCCCAATTCGTTACTGATCTGATAGGCTTGCTGCGCATGTTTGAAGGCCGTTTCGTAC
>JAIOHO010000610.1 GCA_019912905.1 Anaerolineae bacterium | reverse complement strand
ATATTCAGCCGCTCCCTTCCTGGAATATGGAATCATTCCAGTCCAGGCAGCTTCGCAAACTGGAATCGAAGTCCCCGGAGAAGCCCGAATCGCGCCGTGATCGGACAGAACGTTTCGTTCAGGAGCCAGATTTCCTGCCTGAAGAATTCTCCGATCCTGCTGGGCCGCGCCCGACTGAGGAAATGGCTCCTGAAGCCATGTGGGAAATCAAGCAGCGGATGGATGACGCGAAGTCGGCCCTCGATCAGGCATTTGAAGCCGAAGAAGCAGTCGATTTTGACGAGACTGTCCCCAGCCGAAGTGCCTGGGAACCGCAAGCGGCCCAGGAACCGGAATGGCTGGCGGATGCCGAGGTGGACGAAGATACTGACAGTGGGCCGGGTGTGCCTACACTCGAACCCCCGATGGAACCCGAATGGCTGCTGGATGAACTGCCCTTCGATGATGAGACCGTGCTTGGCTCCGGACGCGAGACGACCCTGACCGAGCCACCTTCAATGCCTGAAGAACTCTTTTTCGATGAAGATGAAGACGTACAGGCGGCTCCCGCCTCGGCCTGGGAAGAAGCGGAGGACGCAACCTGGGATGCCGAGCCAGAATGGGACCTGGAATCGGAATCTGCGGCTGCTCATCAGGAAGTGCCGCCCTCGCTGCCCGGCTTTGAAGATGATTGGGAACTGACGATTGATGAGGCTTCTGACGAGCATACGGTCATGCTTGAACGGCCTTATCCGGCAGAGCTGCCGGTGACACTGGGCGCGGCGGCGGACTTCGAGCCACAGGCCAGCGAGTTCGACCTCGCTGAACGGGATGATCCGTACATCGCCCAGATCGCTCTCAGCCTGACGCAGGTTTCGCTGGAACTGGCTGCCGAGGCCACGCTGCTGACCAGCAACGAGGAAATTGTCGCCTTTGCCGGGCAGCTCACGCAGGACGAAGTCGAAGAACTGCGCGCGGCTGTTGCGGATGACTGGACCGCCAACCCCAACGAAGCCCGGGTGCGTTTTATCACCCTGGCGAGCAGCGGCAAAGATTACATGCTTTACTCGCGCAAGACGGTGAATGATTTTACGCTCACCATGATCTTCTCCGGCACGACCCCACTGCGCGATATTCGCCGCCAGGGTCGCCGCCTGATCGAAGCGCTGGAGAGTGTGCCCGAAGATGTGCTCCAGGAGGAAACAGAAACCCTGCCGGAACTGGCGACGATGACCGGCGAAATGCCCGCGGTCGAATCGGTCCGCACTGAGCCAGAAGTGGTGCAGCCGTTCACGTACCTGTGGGTGCTGCGAGAGCCGGATCAGGGATTCAGCGAGCATGCCGGGCGCGCCATCGCTGCCGGGCTGAACTTGCAGTTGGGTGAGATGGGCTGGCAGGTGAAGTCCCTGCGGGCGCAGGGAGAATATGTCTATGTGCATGCCGATGTCCCCGGCGAGCAGCCTGCTTATGCCGTGATTGACGATCTCAAGCGGCGCGCAGGGGAAATTGCCCAGGCCCAGGAACCCGACCTGCGATCCGAGTCGCTGTGGGCCGACAGCTACCTGGTGATGATGCCGGGGCGTGAACTCGAACCCGATGAGATCGACCAGTTTATTACCTTTGAACGTATGGCTTAAACGATGCAGACAGTGGCGTTAAGCGGGCGCGAGCGGGTCAACCGCATGTTTGCCCGCGCCGATCAGGATCGCATTCCCCGTTACGACTCCTACTGGCCGGAGACGATTACCCGCTGGCAGCAGGAAGGCATGGCAGGAGATGAGCAGGCCGCACTTGATGCCTTAGGCTCAGATTTCCACAGCGCCGGGGTGGTCTGGCCTGCACCGTTTCCGAGTCAATCCATCGTGCTGGAAGAGGATAACTCGACGGAGATTATCCGCGACTCGTGGGGCGCGACCCTGCGCCGCTGGAAACATAAATCTGGCACGCCCGAACATCTGGGCTTCGACTGTAATACTCCCGACAAGTGGCAGCACATTTACAAACGGGCCTTTGTGAATGCGGACATCCAGGTGGATCTGGATGCGCTGCGGCAGCGGTATGCCGAGGGTCGCCGGGCCGGTCGCTGGTGCCTGTGGCACTGCGCCGAATCCTTCGAGGCGACGCGCAAGCTGCTGGGCGATGAGATCGTCATGATGGCGATGGCTTTTGAGCCGGACTGGGTCCGCGATGTATCCCGCACGTACACGGATCATCTGCTGCGCGAATTTGAGGCGATCGACGCCCTGGAGCTGGATTTTGACGGCGTGTTCATGTGGGGCGACATGGCTTACAACCGCTCGACGTTCTGCTCGCCACGCATGTATCGCGACCTGATCTGGCCGGATCACCAGCGCATCGCCGAGTGGGTCCATGCGCACGGCATGAAGCTCATCTATCACACCGATGGCAATGTGAACGGCGTCATGGACCTGTACATCGAAGCCGGGTTTGACTGCCTTCAACCGCTGGAGACGAAGGCAGGGATGGATGTGCGCGACCTCGCGCCTGCCTATGGCGACCGGCTGGCGCTGATGGGCAACGTCAATGTGATGACCATGCTGGACAACGATCTCGCCAAAATCGAGTCCGAAGTCGCCGCCAAACTCACGGCAGGCAAAGCGACCCGCGCCTATGCCTATCATTCCGATCATTCCGTCCCGCCGCAGGTGTGCTGGCAGACGTACCAGTTCATCATCGAGTGCGTGGATCGTTACGGAAACTATTAGAACGCGATCGAACCCAGACGATGCGCGTGAAACAGGCCCGAGCAGCGGCCCAGGAATGGGTGACGGCGAATGCCGACCAGATCCCCGGTTTTTGCGGGGCCTTTTTGCATGGCTCGATCAACTGGCGGTCGGACGAGGACCTCCTGCCGGCTGCATCGGACGTCGATGTCGTGGTCCTGCTGGCGGATGCCGACCCGCCGGTCAAATCCCACAAGTTCCACTACTGCGAAACGCTGCTCGAAATCTCCTATCTGCGCCGGGAGCAGTTTGCGTCGCCGGAGCTGATCCTCGGTCAGTACCATCTGTCGGGCAGTTTCAGGAAGCCGGGCATCCTTTCCGATCCATCCGGCCAACTGACCAGAATCCAGGCCGTGGTGTCCAGGGAGTATGCGCGCCGCCCGTGGGTCTATCGGCGCTGCGAGGCTGCGCGCGACAAGGTACTGCGGAATCTCAATTCCGTCGAGTCGGCAGGCTCATTTCCCAATCAGGTGATGGGATGGCTGTTCGCGGCAGGCGTGACGACCCACGTGCTGCTGGTCGCCGGGCTGAATAATCCGACAGTACGCCGCCGTTATGCCGCCGCGCGTGACCTGCTGGCCGACTATGGGCATCTGGATTTTCATGAGACGCTGCTGGCGCAGTTAGGCTGTGCGTATCTGAGCCGGGCACAGGTCGAAGCGCATCTGACGGCACTGTCTCCCGTGTTCGACGCGGCCCAGGCGGTCCTCCAGACTCCGGTCCCGTTTGCCTGCGATCTCAGCGCGGCGGCTCGTCCGATTGCGTTCGAGGGCAGCCAGATCCTGATCGAGCAGGGCCTGCACCGGGAAGCCATGTTCTGGATCGCCGTGACCTATTCCCGCTGCATGACGGTGCTGGATCACGATGCGCCTGCTGCGGTGCAGGCGGCGTTTGGTCCCGGTTACCAGCGTCTGCTCGGCGACCTGGGGATTGCCGCATCCGCCGATCTTCACCTGCGCTGCGGGCAAATCCGGGCCGGTCTGCCGGAGGTCTGGCGGGTCGCGGAAGCCATCATGAACGCCAATCCCGAAATCGAGGAATAGCAGCGGCGGTTCGAGCATGTGCCCCGAATCGTGGTTCCCGTCCAGCATCTGTTCAACGGTATGTCCATACACCTCCGATTGCCGGAATACCGGATTTGTGGTTAAAGTAACAGGAACGATCGGGAGAGGCTTTTGCCGATGGATATTCTCCTCGCGCACGGTTATTTTTTGTACGAAGACCCGCACGAACAGAAAATTATGCGGCCTTACCCGCCGTTGGGCATCCTGTACATCACGTCTTACCTGAAGTCGCGGGGGTTCGACGTGCAGGTGTTCGATTCGACCTTCCGCTCCATGCGCGAATTCGAGGCGCTGCTGGCGCAGGAGCGGCCCGGCGTGGTGGGCCTGTATACCAACCTGATGACCAAGCGGCACATACTGGCAATGATTCCGATCTGCAAAGCGCATGGAGCGATCGTCATTCTCGGCGGGCCGGAACCGCCGCATTATGCCCAGGAGTATCTCGAAGCCGGGGCAGACCTGATCGTCACAGGGGAGGGTGAACTCACGCTGGAAGCCCTGCTGCCGCATCTGGCGCGGCATGGTCTTCGGGGATTGGATGCGATTGAGGGCATCGCCTTTCGGGACGACACAGGTGATGTGGTCGAAACCGCGCCGCGCCCGTTCATCGCCGACCTGAGCGCGCATCCCTGGCCGGACCGTGAAGCCATCGACCTCCCGCACTACATGCAGGTCTGGAAGACGCATCACGGGCAGAGTTCGGTTTCGGTGATCCACGCGCGCGGCTGCCCCTATACCTGTACCTGGTGCAGCCATTCGGTCTACGGCAACACGCACCGCCGCCGCACGCCGCAGGATGCTGCCGACGAACTGCTTTGGATCAAGGAGCGCTATAATCCCGATCTGATCTGGTACGCCGATGACGTCTTTACGATCCACACCCGCTGGTTCTTTCAGTATGCGGCGGAACTCAAACAACGCGGGGTGCGCATCCCGTTTGAGTGCATTTCGCGCGCCGACCGGCTGAATCCCGAAGTCATCGACACGCTGGCGGACATGGGCTGCTACCGCCTGTGGAACGGCTCGGAAAGCGGCAGCCAGCCCGTGCTCGATGGCATGCAGCGTAAGGTGCAGGTCGCGGATGTGCAGCACAAGACGCACCTGCTGCAACAGGCGGGCATCGAAACGGGGATGTTCATTATGCTCGGCTACGAGGGCGAAACGATGGCAGACCTGGAAGCGACCGTCGAGCACCTGAAAATCGCCAACCCGGACGTGTTCCTGACCACCGTCGCCTATCCTATCAAGGGCACGTCGTATTACGCTGAGGTGGAAAGCCGCATCCTGGCCGACCAAGCCTGGGCTGACCGCAGCGACCGCGATCTGACGGTGGCCGGACGGCACTCGCGGCGTTTCTACCGCTTTGCGACCCGCTGGATGGTCAGCGAAGTCGCGCTGAATCGTGCCCGGCAGAAGGGGGGCATGTCGCTGCCGCGCCGCCTGAAGCTGGAAGCCAACCGCCGCATCGGGCGGCTGGGGATGCGGCTGACCCGGAGCGCGCGCGAACATCAGGGCCAGCTCGTCCACGCTGAACCCGCCGCAGGAGGATAACCCAATGGATCGCGTGTTGCTCGCCGTGTTTGCGCTGCTCAGTTTTTATGTGGCCTACGCCTATTTGCTGAATCAGGAACTGGCGGCAAGGTGGGAAACCAGCCGCCGCCGCACGCTCGGCCAGGATGACCTCATCCGCGATTCGAAATGGGAATCCCGCGCGCGTTTTCGGGGCATGTCGGCGTTGATTCTGGGCCTGTTCCTGCTGGCGATCGTGACGGGGGTGCTGTAACCGGCATGGCTGCGTTTGACCCGCTGGCCTCGACCTACGATGCGGCCTTCACCCAGACCGCCACCGGGCAGTACCTGCGCGCGCGGGTGCAGGCGCGGCTGGATCGGCACTTTCGGGCGGGCGATCACGTGCTGGAACTCGGCTGCGGCACGGGCGAAGATGCGCTGCATCTGGCCGAACGCGGCGTGCACGTGCTGGCGACCGACGCCAGCCCCGCGATGCTGGCTATCACGCAGGCGAAGGCGGCGGGGAATCCGCTGATCATGGTGGAGAAATTCGATTTGCGGGGTTTGCCCGCCCTCACCCCCCGGCCCCCTCTCCCTCAGGGCGAGGGGAAAAGCAAACTGGTTCAAGTCCCTCTCCATGAGGGAGAAGGACGCTTCGCAGGGGTGAGGGCTATATTCGATGGGGCCTTTGCTAATTTCGGCCCGGTCAACGTGCTGGACGACTGGCGACCGCTGGCGGTCTGGCTGGCGGAACGGGTCAAGCCGGGCGGCATCGTCGGGCTGGGGGTGATGGGGCCGTTGTGCCTGTGGGAAATCGCCTGGCATGGTCTGCATGGCGATTTCAGGACGGCCTTTCGCCGTGGGTCCGGTTCGGCAACATTTCAGGCCGCCGATTCCGCCGAACCGCTGCCCGTTTATTACCCGAGCATCGCCCGCCTGAAGCGCGATTTTGCGCCGGGATTCCGCTGCATCCACGTCGAGGCGCTGGGCCTGTGCCTGCCGCCGAGCGACGTCTACGGCGTGATCGAGCGGCGTCCGCGCCTGCTGAAGCGGCTCATGGCGCTGGAGGATCGCCTGGCCGGATTCGCGCCGCTGGCCCGCCTTGCCGATCATTACTGGATCGAGTTCGAGCGGCAATGATGGCTCTTCTTTGCGCCTTCGCGTCTTTGCGTTGAACATGCTGCTTCCTTCCCGGCTCTCGCGCAACACCCTGACTC
>JAIOHO010000609.1 GCA_019912905.1 Anaerolineae bacterium | reverse complement strand
CAACCCGACGCGACGAAGCTGTGGCCGTCATGCAGGGCGCAGCGATAATCGCTGTCCTGATGGCCCTGGCGAGTACCTACGTGTTTCAGACTGCGCTGCTGTTTGAATTTCAGGATGCGCTGCGGATGCTGCTGGTGGGCGCGGGGGCGATAGCGGTCGCCGCGCAGCTCAGCGCTTATCTTCAGATTGGGGCGGTCGTCGCGCAGCCCACCGTGCAGGCGCTGACCCCGACCACTCTGACGCGCTGGCACAAGCGCATTTTCGGGTTGGGCGTGGTGACTCTGCTGCTGCTGGCCGAAGCCAATGGGCGCATCCTCAAAATCCCGGCTCTGGCGCAGATGTCGTCACATGTGCAGTTTGCCCTGCTGGTGGTCAGCATTGCGCTGATGACTATCGGACTTGGCGGGGTGCGGTGGTCGTGGCGCTTGCCGCGCGTCGAATGGGGGACGGTGCTGGCGCTGCTGGCACTTACGGCGGTGGCGCTGTTTCTGCGCTTCTGGCAGTTGGGTGACGGCCTGCGGATCTTCGTTGATGAACTGAATTTTGCGGCGGTGGTGCGCTCGTTCTGGGTGACGCCCAACGTGCCGCTGATGGAGCCGATGAGCAGCATCGCGGCCTTCCCGTATATCTACCCGTATTTTCAGGCGACTACGATCGAGCTGTTCGGGCGCAATCTGGTGGGCCTGCGGGCGGCCAGTGCGATCATCGGTGCGCTGACCGTTCCAGCGGTCTATCTGCTGGGCCGGTCGGCTTTCGACCGCACGACCGCGCTGCTGGCGGCGCTGCTGCTGGCGACCTTTCCACCGCACCTGCATTTCAGCCGTCTAGGACTTAACAACGTGGCGGACCCGCTGTTCGCTACGCTGGCGCTGGCCTTTATCATTCGCGGCCTGACCCGCAACCGGCGCTTCGACTTCGCCCTGGGCGGCGCGATGCTGGGCCTGACTCATTATTTTTATGAGGGCGGACGTTTCCTGTTCACGCCGCTGGTGATCGCCTGGTTGGTCGGTTTGGTGGTGCTGTGGCGGCTGCGCTGGCGCAACCTGTGGCCGGTCGTGGTGATGGCGCTGCTGGTGGCGCTGCCGATTTATTACACGCTGTACGCGGAGAACGGGCCGGTCGCGGCGCGCATGGTGAACAACGGGGCCGCGCTGTCGGCGGATTACTGGCAGGGACTGCTGCGCAGCAGTGTCAATATGCAGACGCATATCGACATGCGCCTGATATACCCGCTGCTGCTGTACGTGCGGGTGGGCGATGGCAGCATGTTTTACAAAGGGGAAACCGCCCTGCTGCTGCCTGCGCTGATTCCACTGGTTTTCGTCGGCAGCGGCTATGTGCTGGCTCGGCTGCGGCGGCCTGGACCGCTGGTGCTGGTCATCTGGGTGCTGGCGACCAACCTGGGCAACAGTCTGATGGTCGTCGCCGATCATTCGCCGCGCTACGTGCTGGTTTTCCCGGCCTTGATGCTGCTGGCAGCGGCAGGGCTGCGCTCTACCTGGGCGCTGCTGTGGCCGTCGGGTCGTCTCGCCCGTTTGGGGACAATCCTGCTGGCCGTGCTGGGGCTGACGCTGGCGATTTTTCAGGCCAATTATTATTTTGCCGAGCACCTGCCTACCTATAACGACCAGATGCGCCGGGGGCTGCCGCATCGTGACCCGCAGGATGCCCTGCTGCGCTCGCTGAATTTCCCGCCGCACACGCAGCTTCATTTCGTCAGCGCGATTCCGCCGGACCCCTATTACACGCGCGGGGTGCTCGGCTTCTACCGCGATGACCTCAATATGGACAGCGTGGCTCCCCAGGAAATCACCCGCGAGTGGATCGGCAGCCTGGAGCGCGGCATCGATCACGCCTTTTACGTCGAACCGGGCCACCCGGAGGTGCTCAACCTGCTGCGCGTCTATTTCTACGTGCTTCCCCCGCAGTGGAGTCCCTACCAGGATCTGCGCAATTATTATCAGTTCCCGCTGTATTACGCGCCCTATCTGCCCCAGTATTCCGAAGATCGTCTGGCGCGCCTGTACCGCGTGCGCCAGCGGCGCGACCAACTGCCGACACGCTGAGGCTGCCTGTGACTTCCGCGCGGGGGGTTCAGGCGGCGGCGCTGCTGGGCGGGGCGGCTTGCCTGTTTGCGCTGGCAGCGGTCAATGCGCCGGGGCCGGATGCGGCTCACCGCCTGCAATTCGGCCTGTTGGCGAGCGGCGTGATTCTGCTGGCATTCGGATTCGGCGTGGGGTCAGTCCTGCGTCGGGGGCGCTTGTCGGCGCAGGGCAGCCTGCTGACGGGCATCCTGCTGCTGGCGGCGGCGCTGCGGTTATGGCAGCTCGAAACAGCGGTGCATTTTTACGTCGATGAGGGCAACTTCGTCGAGGGCATCCTGCACCTGCGAACCGAGCCGAACATCCGCCTGATGGGGCCGTTCAATTACGTCGCCGCCTTCACCTGGGTTTATCCCTATCTCCAGTGGCTGTCGTCGAGCATCCTGGGCAGCAATCTGCTGGCCCTGCGGGCCGTGAGCGCTGCTTTTGGAACCCTGACCGTCGCCGCGCTGTACCGGCTGGGGCGCGTGCTGTTCGGCGCACGAGTCGGTCTGCTGGCGGCCCTGGCGCTGGCGGTGTTTCCGCCGCACCTGCATTTCAGCCGCCTGGGACTGAACAACGTGGCCGACCCGCTGTTCGGCGTACTGGCGCTGGTCTTTCTGACGACGGCCATCCGGCAGAAGCGGATGCGGGATTACGCGCTGGCCGGGTTGATGCTGGGCCTGACGCAGTATTTTTATGAGGGCGGACGGCTGCTGTACCCGGTGCTGCTGCTGAGCTGGGGTTTGATCGCGGCCTGGGCCTGGCGCGGACAGTTGCCGGGCTTACTCCTCACCGGATTGACGGCGGCGCTGGCCGCGCTGCCAGTGTATTCGACGCTGCTGGCCTGGGATATTTCCCTGGTGACGAGGCTGAACCGGCGCGGCTTCGAGGCGGATTACTGGCGCAATTTGCTGCTTGCAGCGGATGGCGGCGGCGCGCTGTGGACTCACCTGCGCGAGCACGTGATTCCCCCCTTTTTGCACTACCTTACCCTGCCGGATCAAGGGGCGTTTTTTTACGGCGGTCATACGGCGCTGATTCTGCCGCCGTTCGTGCCGGTCTTTTTCGGCGGCCTGCTGGCGGCGCTGCGGCGGTCGAGGCCGGGCTTCGTGCTGCTGATCCTGTGGCTGGCGCTGGTGGCGCTGGGCAACAGCCTGATCGAGGACAGCGTGTGGACCGCGCGCTATGTGGCGGCGTTTCCGGCACTGGCACTGGCCCTCGGGTTGGGAGTGGACGCGGCGCTGCGCTGGCTCTCCTCACGTATCCTAGGGCGAGGGGGAAACTGGCAAATTGGACGGCCACTCGTGGCGGTGGGACTGCTGGTGGCTGCGGTGGTCTATCCGGTCGGCTACTATTTTGGCCCACATCTGACCGCTTACCAGACGCAGATCCGCCCCAATCACGACCAGCAGGATGTGGTCTTTCGCCTGCGCGACCTGCCGCCGGAGACGCGCGTGATCTGGATCACGGATGATCCTGACCTCTGGATGCCGCTGCTGGTGTTTCTCACCCGTTACTGGGGAATGCCGGACTTTGAACCGGAGCTGATGAGTCCGGGGGAAGCTCAGAATGGAACCCGCCTCGATGATCTGGACCCGAACGTGACGTATGCCTTTTTTGTCGAGCAGGAAGACACCGTGACCCAGGCCCTGCTGCAAGCCCGCCTGGGCCTGGGCGAACCCCGCTCCAGCCCCTACCGCGTTCCCCGCGAGAAACAATATGTTCTGTTGCTCGATCTGCGCCGATTCCCCGGGCTGGATGGCTGAGGATCTGTTTCCGCACGGAGGCGTCCGGCGTTACAATCAGGTCGCTTTGCGCTGCTTATGGAGGAAAACTTTATGTCGTCCGATGACGGACTTTTTCTGAAGACATATCCCGATGTGGCGGCAGCCATCGACCTGCTCGAGCATTGGCTGGCGCAGTACGTCGAGAACAACCGGCTGCCGGGCCTGTCGATAGGGATCGTCTACGATCAGACACTGGTCTGGGCGAAGGGGTTCGGTTACGCGGATCTCAAGAGCCAGACGCCCGCTACCTCTCTGACGCTGTACCGCATTGCGTCTCACACCAAGATGTTCACCGCTACCGCTATCATGCAGCTGCGGGACGCGGGGAAACTCGGCCTGGATGATCCCGTGCGCGCTTATTTGCCCTGGTTTGGCATCCGCTATCGGGATGATCAGCCGGGCGACCGCTCCGACATCACGATTCGCCAGCTCTTGTCGCATACGTCGGGCCTGCCGCGCGATGCCACAATCCCGGTGTGGACCGACGACATCTTCCCCGCCTGGCAGGCGATTATGGCGACCACACCGGAACGGGAGGCGGCTTATCTGACCGATCAGAAACGCAAGTACTCCAACCTGGCCTATACGCTGGCGGGCGCGGTCGTTGAGGCGGCGTCGGGGCAGGATTACGCCACGTATATCCGGGAGCATATCCTCGATCCGCTGGATATGCTGCACACGCGGGTGCTGCCGGAAGCGGATACGCCAGGCTTGGCAACCGGGTACATGCGCCCGGATGCCCAGGGGCTGCGTCCTGAAGCCGGTTACACCGACGTCCAGGGGTTCCGGGCGGCGGCGTCAATCGCCTCGAACGTCGAGGACATGGCGCGGTTTGTGAGTTTCCAGTTCCGGGACGAGCCGCCGGAGGCCAACCCGGTGCTGCGCGGCGGCACGGTTCGTGAGATGCACCGTCCCCAGTGGATCGACCCCGACTGGGCGACGAGCTATGGCCTGGGCCTGTCGCTGCGGCGGATTGATGACTGGTCCATCGCCGGGCACAGCGGCGGCCTGAAGGGCTATCTGACGCAAACGGCGTGGTGCCGGGATCAGAAGTTCGGCGTGATCGCGCTGATTAATGCCCTGAGCAGCATCCCGCAGGAAGTGGTCGATCGGACCTTCCGAATGATCGCGCCGCGTCTGCTGGCCGCCGTCAAGGGGCCGGAGCCGCAGGCGGACCCCGAGTGGCAGGCCTACGTGGGCACCTATCATAACGTCTGGGGTGATGATCAGTTCGTCACGATTGAGGCGAATCAGGTGCGGATCGTCGCGCTGGATTGGATCGGTGACCCGCCCACGATTTTGGCTCCCATCCCTGGTGAGCGGCATACATTCCGCGCGGTGGAGGGGGGTGCCGCGGGCGAACGGGTTGTGTTTGAGGTCGATGCGCACGGTCAGGTGACCCGCATGTACGTGGCCGGGGAGTATTACGACCGGGTCTGAATCAAAAAGGAGCGCCCATCGCGGGGATGAGCGCTCCTCAAGGCTGCTAGATGATGCTCGGCGGCTCCGAGTCCTCGGGTTCGTCGGGAGCCTCCGGCGGCTCTGGCGGGCGAGGCTGCCAGATGGGTGGATGCGGCGGCATGGGCGGACTTGCAGGCGCAGGGCGAGGAGGCCGGAAAGGTTGACCGCCTTTGCGGGCCGCGCCGAACCGCAGCAGATCGTCCATCTGATTGAAGCGGCTGCCATCCGGCAGAATTGCCCCACTCAGGTCCGCCTCGCGGAAGTTCGCCCCGTTCAGGTTGGCATTCACCAGCCGGACGTTGCGCAGCTTCGCCTCGCGCAAATGAGCCTCCTGCAAGTTCGCCCCGCTCAGGTCGGCATTACTCAGGTCCGCCTCGCGCAGGTTGGTTTCGTGCAGATTCGCGCCGGTGAGATTGACATCGACCAGCGTGGCATCGCCCAGATTGGCCTCGGACAGGTTCGCGCCGCTCAGGTTGGCCCTGGTGAGATCGGCATCGCCCAGGTTGGCATCACCCAGGTCCGCGCCCGTGAGGTTCGCACCCTTCAGCGTGGCATCGCCCAGGTTGGCCTCGCGCAGCACCGCGCCGCTCAGGTTGGCTCCGGTCAGATCGGCGTCCGACAGATTGGCATCGCGCAGGTTCGCGCCGCTCAGGTTGGCTTCAATCAGGATCGTATCGCCCAGGTTGGCGTTGTGCAGGTTCGCCCCGCTCAGGTTGGCATGGCTCAGGTCCTGATCGGCCAGATTTTCGCTGCTCAGGTCGCGTCCGCTCAGATCAGCCCCGACCAGATCCGGCTCGTCGTCGGATGTGATCTTGATCTTCCGTTTGCGCTTGCCCTGGCCGCCTTCCAGGTCGATGTCGATGTCGATGCCCGACATGGCGCGGCGGACGGTATCTTTGGTCTGCGCCAGGATGCGGTCGCGCAGCACCCGGCCCAACTCGGAGAAATCCTCCATGTCCATGTTCGCGTAGGCTTGCGCCCCGCGCTGTGTGCGCTCGACCTTGACCTGCTGTTCGAGGTACACGACCATCTGCCCGGCGGCCAGGTTCACCTGGGCAAGCGTCTGGCGTTCATCGACGTCGTCGGCCAGATCGAGCGCCAGTACTTCAGTGATGTAAAAGTCGTCCGGCATCAACTCAGCCACGCGCCGATGCAGATTGCGGTAGCTTTTGACCACCATGCTGCCCGTGCCGCCGGTGATGTTGAGCGTGACGGCTTTTTCGATCGACTGCTGAAGCGCTTTCAGGGCGGTGAGCAGCTGCTGCAATTGTTTAAGGGTGTTTTCATCCATTGTGGTTCTCCTGTGCATTCGGCAGGGATGCGGCGGGCTGCACCGCTCCCTGGATCGTCCTCTCGGAAACTAGATATTCCCCATACGGTTCAGGTGCGGGATCGTCTGCCGGTGGGCATCGGCGGTCTGCAAGCGGCTGCCCAGGGTGACCAGCGCATCCCCCAACCGGGCGATCACCCGGCGGTGGAATGGAGTCGCCCAGATGATATTCACCTGCCGGGTCTGCTCGATTCGGCGCAGGGCATCGCGCACCCGTTCCTGGTGCAGTTGGCTGGCGAGCATGACATCACGATCATTAAACATAAAGGTCTCTCCTCACCTTAACTCTGCGTCGAGCGCTTCCAGAACTTCGGGCCGCACCAGCCGCCGCAGACTCTGCTTGGCATGGAACAACCGCGACTTGATGGTGCCGATATTCGTGTTCATGGCTTCGGCGATCTCGGCATACGATAAACCTTCTTCGGCGAACAGGATGAGTGCCTGCCGCTGGTTTTCCGGCAGCCGGTCAATGGCTTCGCGCACTTCAAGCTGGATCAGCAGCCAGTGGGCGACTTCCTCCGGCTCTTCGCGGCCATCCGGGATCGTTTCAAACGAGGCATAGGCGTCGGTGGGTTCGTCGTCCAGCGAATAGACCCGGTAGCGGCCCTGCTTGCGCAGTTCGTCGTAGGTGCGGTTGCGCACCATGCGGTACAGATAAGGCCGCAGTCCCCGGTCCGGGTTCACGCTGTTCAGGTTGCGGTAGAGGGCGATGAACACATCCTGCACGATGTCGTCTTCGGCGTCGCTGGTTCCGACCAAGCGCCGCACGAACCGCCGCAGAGGGGCATCCATCTTAAGCAGGATGACGCCGAAGGCTTCTTCGTCGCCTGCCTGGGCCAGCCGCAGCAGGTCGTCTTCATCAGCCTGCATGAGCGCCAGCAGGGGGTCCTCGTCATCCGGCGCGATCTGCACCGCTTCTGATTGCATGAACCTTACTCCCTCGTTCACCCCCTACTACGGCGGCAGCGTCAGGGTTGTTCAAAATTGGTTCAGCCGGGTTTTTCGATGCACAGGGTGCCGTAGCTGGCGACCAGGCCAAAGTAGTCGGTCAGCAGGCGCAGCGGGCTGCGGTGCTGGTCGCGGCCCAGGCTGAGATTCACCAGTTCGGCGGGCGGGAAGGCGGGGCGAATGTCCGGCTGGAGGTGCGCGTAAAACTGCCAGCGGGCTTCGCGGCAGTCCAGCAGCACCAGTTGAAACGTCACCGTGTCGCAGCGGCCATTGAAGATAAGATCCTGCCCCCACAGGACGACGCTGAGATCCGTGAGGACCATCGGGCGGTTTGGGGGCAGCCCCAGGGTTTCGTGAAGCGCGATTTGATCCATCGGTTAATCCTAACAAAAAACCCTGCTGCCGGGTGGGGCCTGAACAGCAGGGTCAAGGCCGGGAAGCTGGAAGATTTCCGAATGCCTTTAGCGAGTGTTTACGTCTCATTCTGTCTGGCTGGATGTACCAATTTTCTAACAGGAGAGGAGTTTCCCGATGAATGTCCTGGCTACTTTGCACCAACTACGCCAGCGCCTGGGCCTGAGCGCGAGTGACACGGCGGAGGATGCGCGCCTGCTGGCCGCACTCCAGGCAGCGACCGCCCAGATTGAGAACACGGCAGGCCGCCAATTTTCGCCGCGCCTCGCCACGCTTGCCCACAACATCCACCCGCGCTACCCGCAGGAACTGCTGCTGGACGACGACCTGCTGCGGCTCGACTCGATCCTCAATGGCGACGGCAGCAGCATCGACCCGCTGGATGTGGTGACCCTGCCGGACGCGGGCCTGGATGGTCCGACCCGCGTGCTGCGGCTGACGGCGGGGCAGACCTTTACCTGGGTGGATACGCCGCTGCGGTCGGTGTCGATTACCGGCATCTGGGGCTGGCACGACCGCTGGTCGCGGGCCTGGCGGGACAGCGCCGACACGGTGCAGAATGACCCGCTCGACAGCACGTCCAGCACGATGGTGGTCAATGATGCCGACGGTGCGGACGGCTACGCCGTGCCTCCCCGCTTTCAGGTCGGCCAACTGCTGCGCATCGAGGAGGAATACCTGCGGCTGCTGGCAGTGGATGCAGGGAGCAACGGGCTGACCGTGCTGCGTGGGGTTAACGGCACGACGGCGGCGGCGCACGCTCAGGGAACGACCATCGACGTCTTCCAACCGGCGGCGGAGGTCGAAATGCTGTGCCTGCGCTGGGCGCTGTGGCTGTACAAGGAGCCGGATGGCCGCGGCTTTGCGGTGACCCCGGCGGCGCTGACTGCGGCGCTGGGCGGCCTGCGGCGGGTGGGGTAGAACGGTGACGTCATCTATTGCAGAGGGGTACGATACCGGCGGAATCGAAAAGGGCACGGCGGTCACCGTGCCCCTGGAAATCATGCGGCTCAACCCGGCGCGTCAGAGGCCAGCCAAAATCATCCCGATCAGATCACTGCGGACCCACACAGTCAGGTGTGCCTGCGCCTGGGCTTCGATGTTCGCGGCCTGGTCACTGGTCAGGCGGTCCTCGGCGGCGGCCTCATCCAGATAGGTGTTGACCTGGTCCATCACCGCAGCCATGAAAGCGTCCACAGTCTGACCGTTGGTTTCGATCAGGTCCGCTGCGGTTTCGCCATCCTGTGCAGCCTCGCGCAGTTCGCTGAGGGTCAGACCGGTATACTGCTCAACCAGCTCGAGAAAATCGTCTTCCTGGAACCAATCCACTAACGGTGTGGTGCCGGACTCGGTGGTGGCGTCCCCCTGGGTCGGATACCAGGGCTGACGCGGCATCCGACCCGGTGGCTGCCCGAACTGCGCGCCGGGTAGCTGACCCTGGGGCAGTTCAGGGACCTCGCCGTCAGCCGGGGCCTGATTCGGCGGTACACCAGGCCGGTGATTGTGCGGCTGACCGATCACGAGACCGGCGGGGTCGCCAGACGGGGTAGTTTCATCCTGAGCCAGGGCTGCGCTGGTGCCAATCGCCAGCGACGAAACGAGCGCGGCAGAAATCAGAGCATGTTTGATCTTCATCATGGTAGCCTTTCGTTAACCTTACCCTTGAACCAATCACATCATGCCCTTTGAGCGTGCATTTCGGGTGGAGATGGTGTGCAATTTGTGTGGAGATCGCGCCGGTGTCGGCAGTCCAGGCTTTGCGTAGCTTCGGCTGCCTGGGAAAACAAAAAGGACGCAGCCGCGCTGCGCCCTTCCCAATTCTGAATGTGGCGAATGTGTTTGGTTCAGATGCCGCCGAACATCATCCCGCCGAGCCGCATGCCGCCGAATTCCCCATTGACCATTGCGGTGATGCCGCTTTCCATCTGCGCCTTTAATTGGTCGGCCCAGCCGCTGGTGATGCGCCCGGCTTCGACCAGGGCGTCGATGCGGGTGCTGGCCTGCTCCACGGCGGCGGCGATAAAGTCATCGACGCTCTGGCTGTTGGCCGTGATCAGATCGGCCAGTGTCTGCCCGTTCAGGCGCGCCGCATGCATGGCGACCTGATCCAGACCGGTGTATTCCTCAACCAGATCGTGCAGCGCACCATCGGCCATCGGGCCGCCCATGCCAAATGGCATCTGGCCCATCATCGGGCCGCGGGGACCGAACTGTTCCTGCTGGCTGAAGCGCCCGTGGCGGCCTTCGCCCATCATCGGACCACCTGGGCCGCGAAAGCCCCAGGTCTGGGTGGGTGGATTGGCTGGCTGGCTGCTGCTGTCATCCTGAGCCAGTGCGGTGCCCACACCGACTGCGAGGGATGAAACCAGCACGGCGGAGAGGATCATTTTTTTAGCGTTCATGTGTGTTCCCTAACCATGTCTATTGATTTGAACTCCCCTCATGATGGGGGACATGTGTATGCCCCGTATTGCCGGTTTGTAAACGATGTGTAAATTCGACTTGACGGTGAGCACCGTTCGAGGATGACGTTTGTATAGGTCACGCCGCCGATAATCGAGTGGGTAAGAAAGGATCATAGTTGGAACACACGAGTGAGAAGGAATCAGTTTGGTTACGAGAGATGGGGCGGATTTTGTGCCGCCCCGTGTGATTGGCTGGCATTGCCAAGTGTTTACTGTGATGTTAAAGGAAGTTTCTCGACATCACCACTGGTCGTGACCAATTCCGTAAACACCCATCCGGTCTGGATTTGCAGCCATGTACCATCTGCATTACGGCCAAAGGCGACCGATGCTTCTCCGGCAGGCAGATTACCGGCAACGCTAAAATTAGTTCCTGGGCCGCTGCGAACATTGACACTGGCTGATGCAGTGACTTCGACACCATTTGCCAGCGAGGGCGTCGCCTCAAATGCAATGTATTCATCATCGTACCTATTTGCGCGGTATAGAAGTTTCAGATTCGTGTCACCTGCACGAATGAGAAACGGCAATCCACCCGTCCCGGTACCGCCAGCAAATAAGCCAATATCCAGCTTGTTCTCGTAGACTACGCTGGCAGGTTCATAAATCGTTCCTTTGTCTCCCGTCATCTCAAAGTCGAAGTAATTTGTTTCGCATCGTCCATCAAAGTTCTTGTCGCACTGCACGGTCACTTCGACGATGACATAGACTTCGCCATCTCCGGGACGGTCATTGAATCTGTTCTCATTACGAATGACCTGATCGGCTGGCCGAATAAAGCCTGTCAACTGTATCGAAAACCCTTCACCTGTATCGCCCACAGTTCCAAATGTGAACGGGTCTTGAATGGTTCCGCTCCCTGCCGAGGCGGGTTGGTCTGAAGCGATGTTTGCGCACAAATCTTGAACATTAGCCAGCGCGCGCGCCAGGGTGTCCACTTCGTCTAGTGCAGATCCCATATCCGGCGCATCTACTCGGATTTCCTGATAATTTGCAATTGCCCTATCTACCCTTGCACTGATGTCATCAGGGCTACAGATTTCCGAATCCTCCTGTGCGGCGGCGACATCTGCAAAGATTCCGAAAAACAGAATGCAGACAATTAGGGTAATTCTATTCATTTTACAGCTCCCGTTTACTAAGAGAAATTGAATATCTTTCGAATCCTATCTTATACCAAAGTGAGTAAGGAGGTGAGTAAAGGATGACTCTGTTTCGTACGGCACTGACGCGGTTGGCTGACCTGACGGTGGTGGGGGTGGCGCATCAATATGATGTCGATGTCGTGCCCGATGACCTGAGCCGGGCGCAGCTCCCGGCGCTGCTGGTGCTGCCGGTGGAAATCGAGGATGACGCCCTGTTCAAGCGGCGGGGGGAAGGCTTCGAGGCGGTGGCCTTCAGCGAGGGCGCGCGCACCGTGACCTATGTCGTCACGCACCTGCTGCTGGTCGCGCCGGTCCAGGCTGGGGCGGGGCGGCGTTCGCACCTGCCGCTGCTCATCGACCTGATCGACGCCTATGTCGCCGCGCTGGGGGCGGATGTCACACTGGGAGGGGCGCTGCTCGAACCGGCGCGAGTGCAGGTCGAACCGGGCAGTTTCACCTATGGCGACAGGCTTTATCACGGCTGCGCCTTCCGTCACACCTGGCGCATGGAGGTGTAACA
>JAIOHO010000608.1 GCA_019912905.1 Anaerolineae bacterium | reverse complement strand
GGCTGGGGCCGGGTTCGATACGGTGCGGCTGACCGGGGGCGGCGCGCGCAGCGCGGTCTGGTCGCAGCTGTTTGCCGACGTGCTGGGCGTGCCGGTGGAAGTGGCCGACAGCTTCGAAAGCGGTGCACGTGGGGCGGCGCTGGCGGCGGGCATCGGCGCAGGAATTTATGCCGATTATGCCGAGGCCGCCGCGCAGGGGGTGTCGATCCTGCGCGTCCATCAGCCGGACCCTACCCGTCGCGCCATTTACCTGGAGCGCTATGGCGCGTACTGCGAACTGGAAGCGGCCATGCGCGCACCCTGGCGGCATCTGCATCGCCTTGAGAAAAAGGACCTGTGATGAGCGTTCAATCCTCCACCGTGCTTCAGCCGCCGCGTGCGGCAGTGTCCCCGCTGCGGGCGCTGCTGAACCGCATGTGGAAGGCGCGTATGCTCTACGTGCTGCTGCTGCCTGCCATCCTGTTTTTCCTGATCTTCCGCTATTACCCCTACTGGGGCTTGTCGCTGGCCTTCAAGGACTTCAAACCGGCGGCCAGCCTGTTCGACATGCCCTGGGTCGGCTTCGCCCATTTCGAGCGGTTGTTCTCGCTCCCGGCGTTCTCCGAAGTGGTGGTCAACACGCTGGTCATCAGCCTGCTGAAGCTGATCATCGGCATGCCCGTGCCGATTATCTTTGCGCTGCTGCTCAATGAAATCCGCTTCACGCTGTTCAAGCGCGGAGTCCAGACGGTGACGCTGTTCCCTCACTTCCTGTCGTGGGTGGTCTACGGCGGCATCATGGTGCTGTTCCTGGCACCCGGCGGCCTCGTCGCCGACCTGGTCCAGGGGTTCGGCATCAACGGCAATACGCTGCTGGTCGATACGCGCTACTTCCGGGGCATCCTGGTGGTGACCGACATCATGAAGGGCTTCGGCTTCAGCGCCATCCTCTACCTGGCCGCCATGACCTCGATCGACACCGAGCTGTACGATGCGGCACGGGTGGACGGGGCTAACCGCCTGCACCAGATTCGTTATATCACCCTGCCGGGCATCGCCGGGGTAATCGTCATCGTGCTGATTCTGAACCTGGGCCACATCCTCGACGCCGGGTTCGAGCAGGTGTTCGTGATGTACAACCCGGCGGTCTACTCGGTAGCGGACATCATCGATACCTATACCTACCGCATCGGGCTGGTGGAGGGCAAGTTCAGCGTCGCTACGGCGCTGGGCCTGTTCAAAGGAATCATCGGCTTCATCCTGATCGTCTCGTCCAATCAATTCATCAAGCGGTCGGGACAAGCGACCCTGTGGTAAAGGAGTATCGGATGCTGACTCGGATTTTTCGGATTGAAGAAACCCGCCTGGAACGCAGCGAACGCAGCCGAGTCGCCCAGGTGCTGATCTACGCCGCGCTGATCCTGTTCGCACTCATCAGCATCGTGCCGATCCTGCACATCATCAGCGTGTCGTTCAGCACGCCCAACGCCGTCACCCGCGCCGGGCTGATGCTGCTGCCGGAGGAATTCACGCTGGATTCGTACCAGTTCGTGTTCCGGGGTGGGGCGGTCCAGCGGGCGTTCATGATCACCCTGTTTATCACGGTGGTGGGCACGTCGCTCAGCCTGCTGACGACCACGATGGCGGCTTATGCGCTGTCCCGCGAGGATCTGCCGGGGCGCAACTTCATCATGATCTTCATCATCATCCCGCTGGTGTTCAGCGCGGGCATCATCCCCGGCTACATGCTCATCCGCGACCTGAAGCTGATCAACAGTGTGTGGGCGATGATCCTCCCGGCCATGATTAACTCGTTCTACCTCATTCTGATGCGCAACTTTTTCGAGACGATTCCCACATCGCTGGTGGAGTCGGCGCGCATCGACGGGGCAGGGGAGTTTACGATCCTGTTCCGCATCATGATTCCGCTGGCGCTGCCCGCCATGATGACCATCGGCCTGTTTTACGCCATCGCCTACTGGAACGAATTCTTCCGGGGCATCTTCTACATCACCGACCCGCAGAACTGGCCGCTTCAGGTGCTGGTGCGCAACGTGGTGGTGCAGGCCGACCTGAACGAACTGGGCATGTCGAACCGCGATATGTATGGCAGCCAGACTGTCAACCAGCTCACCATCCGAGCGGCGACGATTGTGGTCACGATGGCCCCCTTCGCCATTCTGTATCCATTCCTCCAGCGCTTCTTTATCAAGGGCATCGTGCTGGGGGCCGAAAAGGGGTAATTCCGCCCAAGGAGGTGGCTTATTCGATCCATGCCGGAAACTGATTTCTGCAAATTGACTTGTTCAGAGAGGGGAAAATGATGAAGAAATTTCGTTTTGCGCTGATCCTGCTGATCCTGCTGGCCGCCGTTGGCGCGATCGCCGCCCAGGACGACGTCGTCACGCTCAATATCCTGGCACGCGGCGACAGTTGGGACCCGGAC
>JAIOHO010000607.1 GCA_019912905.1 Anaerolineae bacterium | reverse complement strand
AAAACGTTTCAGCGGGAAGCCAACATCCTCGCCACGCTCAGCCACCCCGCCATTCCGAAGATTTACGACTTTTTCGACTGGAACGAGCGGGCCTACCTGGTCATGGAATATATTCATGGCAACGACCTGGAAGAACTGCTCTCCAAGACCAAGACCCTGCCGGTTGAAAAAGTGATCGAATGGTCCATCGATCTTTGTGATGTGCTGGAGTATCTTCACAATCATCAGCCTGAACCTATCATCTTCCGCGATATGAAACCCGCCAATGTGATGGTGGATAATCTCGGCAAAGTCCGGTTGATTGATTTCGGGATCGCCAAAACCTTCCAGCCGAACGTGAAACATACGATGATCGGAACGGAAGGCTATTCTGCACCGGAACAATATAAGGGAAATGTAACCCCCCTGAGTGATATCTACAGCCTGGGTGCGACGCTGCATCATGTTCTCACGCGCCGCGACCCCCGCCTCGAACCGCCCTTCAGCTTTGCGGAGCGCCCCATTCTCGATTTCGACGATCATCTGCCGCCTGCGTTGGCTGCAATCGTCGAAAAGGCAGTGGAATTCGAGTCGGATAAGCGTTTTGCGTCTTGCCTGGAAATGAAGATGGCACTTGAGGAACTGCGCTATCGCCCGCTCAACATGGCCGCAGGCAATGGCAGCGCCCAAAGTGCACGTGATAAGGATGTATCGAAGTTCTTTTCCGGCGAATTGACAGGCCAGCCGGAGCCGCGCTGGAAATTTAAGACCGAAGATGAAATCCGCTGCAATCCGATCGCCTACCGCGACATGGCTTTTGTCGGTTCCTACGATACGAATATGTGGGCACTCCATCTACAGAACGGTGAGATGGTATGGAAATACCCCACCAACGGCGGTATCGCTTCGTCACCCGTCATTGATGAGGAAAATCGTGCAGTCCTGTTCGGTTCCGAAGACTACTCCTTCTATTCGGTGGATATCCGCACAGGGCGGATTAACTGGTCATACCGGACCGAAAATCGCATCCGCAGCACGGGCCAGGTTGCCCATGGCCGGGTCTTTTTTGGCAGCGATGATGGTTATTTGTATGCGCTGATGAACGCAACAGGCCGGTTTCTGTGGAAGTATGACCTGGGGTCCGAGGTGCAAAGCTCCCCATTCGTGACTGATGAGTTGATTATTATTGGCTCAGCATCTGGCGAAGTTGCCGCGGTGGATTTATCCGGCGGGAAGCGCAAATGGGGCGTCCGGGCCAAACGTGCGGTCCTTTCGTCGGCTTATGTAGACCCGGTCGAGGAAATCTGTTACTTTGGTTCGTCAGATCATCATGTGTATGCCGTGGACGCGAACGGAGGCTACACCTCATGGCGGTTTCGCACACGCGGCCCCGTAATCTCTTCTCCAACGATGCAGGACGGCCTCCTGTTTTTTGGTTCAGCAGATGGAAGCCTGTACGCGATCAATGCACAGACATCGCGGGAGAAATGGAAGTTCACGACTGAGAAGCCGATTGTATCCTCGCCCACGGTCTATCGCGATGCGGTATATATCGGCGGGACCGATGAATACCTCTATTGCGTCGACATCGCAACCGGCAAAGAGCGCTGGAAATTTAAGACCGGCGGCCCCATCACATCGAAGCCACATGTAGCGGGTGATGTGCTCCTCGTTGGCTCGATGGATCAAACGTTATATGCTCTGCCATTGGTCGGATAGCTAGGCGCTCTGCGCTTGCGTAAATTGGAGACATTCGTATGGATTTATTTCGGCGGCTCTTCAACCAATCTCCATCTGAGTCGGGAAATACCGAGAAAGTGGTGGAACAGACAGCCGAACCGGAAAGTGTCGGGGCCAATAAGTTTGTAGAAACAATGGAAGTGTCCGAAGTCCCTGACGATCAGGATTTTTCTCCCAGTGATGGGGCAACTCGCCCCCTACCGCTGGAATCAGTCATCTCGACCAAGAACAATCATCTGCGGTTCGGTCAATCAACCGATGTGGGGATGGTACGGAACAACAATCAGGATGCCGTGCTTTCCTTGTTCCATACCAGCCGCAGTTCTGAAGAACAGCCGGACTTTGGCCTGTTTATTGTCGCCGATGGCATGGGCGGTCATCATGACGGAGAAAAAGCCTCCGCGATGACAGCACGAATGATGGCTTCCCATGTGACCAGCCAGATTTACCTCCCAATGCTGACAGGCCGTAATTATGATGATCGCCCCCCGATTACCGAAACCCTGGTCGAGGGTGTTCAGAAGGCAAACGCGGATGTCATCATCCATGTGCCGGAAGGCGGCACGACACTCACCGCAGTAACGGTCATCGGGGATCTCGCCTATATTGTGCATGTGGGCGACAGCCGCGTTTACCTGGTGACGAAAGATGGTTTGGAGCAGGTCACGCGCGATCATTCCCTGGTAAGACGGCTCATTGAACTGGATCAACTGACGGAAGAGGAAGCTGCCGATCATCCCCAGAAGAATGTCCTCTATCGCGCCATTGGGCAAAGTGAAACGCTGGAGGTGGATGCGGTAACGCGGCGTTTGCCCCCCAATTCGCGGCTGCTTCTATGCAGTGACGGTTTCTGGAATCAGATTGATGATAAGGAAATCGGCGAAATCGTCATGAGTCACGACAGCCCGCAGGAAGCCTGTGATAAATTGGTCGCGCTGGCAAATACGCGCGGTGGAACGGATAATATTTCGACCATCCTGCTGCTCATTCCTGGTTGACGAAGTACGACAGGTCCTTCATGAGTCGTGTCGAAATTGATCCTTACAGCATACTGGGTGTATCCACCCACTCTTCCATTGAGGAAGTCAAGGCGGCATACAGGCGCGCAGCACGGCGGCTGCATCCAGATGTGAACAGCAGCCCCGGCGCAAAGCTGCAATTCCAGGATATCACCGCCGCTCACGAAATCTTGAGCGACCCCACACGCCGGCAAAGCTACGACGAGCAGGTCGTTCGCCGCAAAGCCAAGCAAGAAGGTGAATACTATTTCTCGCTGCGCGTGACACCCAGCAAGCGTACTGTAGCCCGTTTGCAGGAGCCTCAGGTCGTGTACCTGTTAGCAGAAGTACTGCCCGATCCCCGCGCCCGCAAGACCGGCCCCAAACGCGAAGCTCGTGTCAACCTGACCCTGGTGCTCGATCACAGCAACTCGATGAATGGCACACGCCTTGAGAAAGTCAAGGTGGCTGCTCACCAGATCATCGACCATTTATCGGATCACGATATTCTGTCCGTGATCGGCTTCAACGATCGAGCCGAAGTCATTATCCCGGCCACCGCAGTCAAGGACAAAGCTGCGCTCAAGGCAAAAATTAGTATGATGGTCGCTTCGGGTGGCACAGAAATCTTCCAGGGCCTTGAAGCAGGGGTGGGGCAAAATCGGCGGTTCCTGGCCCCTAAGCTGGTGAATCATGTCATTTTGTTGACGGATGGCAACACCTATGGGGACGATCAGGCTTGTGTGGAACTGGCTCACTCAGCCTCAAAGGTCGGCATTGGAATCAGCGCGATGGGCCTGGGGCAGGAATGGAACGATGAATTTCTGGATGAACTCGCATCCATCACCGGGGGGACATCCAGTTACATTAAGTCCGCCAGCGAGGTGGTCAAGTTCCTGAACGATCATGTCCGTAATCTGTCTGACGCCTTTGCCGAAAGGATACAGATTTCGATCGCGCCCGATCCAGATGTTCTGCTCGAATCCGCTTTCAAGCTCATGCCTCAACCTCAGCCGCTTCAGACAGATCAAGGGACTATTCCGCTCGGCAGTCTCCAGGCGAACCGGACCGTTTCTGCCCTGTTCCAGATTCAACTGCCTGCCGATATGCAGATTGGATTTCGGTCATTGGCGCGGCTTATGGTCGTAGGCGATATCCTTGATAACACAGTCCAGCAGTATCAGACGTTGAGCGATGTATCACTTGAGGTCATGGACAATCCGCCCATCGAAGATCCGCCAATTTCAATTCTGGATGCTTTAGGGAAATTGACACTTTATCGCATGCAGGAGCGAGCACAGGCAGCTCTGTCTGCGGGTGATGTCGAGGAAGCGACGCGGCGGTTGGAAAATCTGGCTACCCGTTTATTGGCAATGGGCGAATCCGAATTGGCGACTGAAGCCATGTCTGAGGCCAAGCGCGTGGCGCATACCAGTGCTTTTTCAGACTCTGGACGAAAGACCCTGAAATATCAAACCCGTCATTTACTTGCGGGACCGACCTTCGAGGATGCGTAGCCATGATCCTATGCGCGCAGTGTTCGCATCCAAACCGGGAAGGATCGTTATTCTGCGAATCCTGCGGTAGTCCCCTCAGTGATCAACAAGCGGTGGTAACGGCTACAAAACGATTGGACTCCACCCCGGGCGATATGGTCGCGAAAGCCACCTGGGGTACAGCGCGGTTCGGTGAGGATGCGACCATCATTCTGCGCATTCGGGATGTGAGTGAACCGATCATGCTGGAACCCGCCAATCAGATCATCCTGGGCCGCAAGGATATGACCTCCACAAATGAGCCTGATCTCGACCTGACGCCGTATGATGCGCTTGACAAGGGAGTTTCACGCATCCATGCAGCCATCCGCCGCAGCGAGGATAATCTCACCCTTGTGGACCTGGGCAGCGCGAACGGGACTCATCTGAATGGTCAGCGGTTAGTTCCGGACCAGCCCCGCCTGCTGCGCGACGGGGATGAGGTTCGCCTGGGCAGGCTGGTCACCCATATTTATTTTCGTTGAATAGGACGTGGAGTCGCTATGATTACTCTGCAAATTCACATGGCAAATGCCGAGCCGATCAAGCTTGATGTGGAAGAGATACCAAACCTATCGGATGTCGCCGTAATGGGATCAAACCCACGCGACCGGCAGGAGCGGGAGCTAAGCTGGGTCGATGATGGCGTCAGCACGGTCATCATCCCCTGGTCCCGAATCAACTTTATTCAGGTATTGCCAGATCAGGAAGCGGCAGAAGAATTCCCGCTGCCCTTCCGCAACGATTGAGCTATGACGACTAATCTTCCCAAAAACACACTTCGCGACAGTAAACGGGTCCTCGTCGTGGATGATGAACCCCGGATGATCGGTTTCATTCGGATGAACCTGGAGCTTGAAGGGCATCAGGTCATCGAGGCCCATGATGGCCTCGAAGCATTAGAGGCGGTCAGAACGCGACTGCCGGATATTGTGCTGCTGGATGTCATGATGCCGGACCTGGATGGTTTCGAAACGCTGCGGATGCTGCGCGAATTTTCGGATATTCCGGTGATTATGCTGACGGCGAAAGGCGAAGAAAACGACCGTGTCTACGGCCTGGAGCTGGGGGCCGACGACTATATCACCAAACCGTTCGGACCCCGTGAGCTGTCCAGCCGCATCAAAGCTGTCCTGCGCCGCTACGACACTTCCACCAAGTCACCTGAGGAAGCCGTCCTCAAAATCGATGACCGCCTGAGTGTGGATTTCAACCGGCGCGAGGTCATCGTCAACGGCGAACATATCAAGCTCAGGCCGACGGAGTATCGACTGCTCTATCACCTGATTCAGAACGCGGGCTGGACTGTTCCGCACGATCAACTGCTTGCCAAGGTGTGGGGCTACGAATATCGGGACGAAGCCCATTATGTCCGCCTGTACGTGAATTATCTCCGTGAGAAAATCGAAGAAGACCCCGCCCACCCCAAATACATCCTCACTGAACGCGGCGTCGGCTATCGGTTTGTGGATTTCAAATCGGGGAATGGCTGAACGGGAATCACCTTGCGACCCTGTGATTTCCTCGTAGTATAATAAACAGGTGAGCAGTAGGAATTCGGCAGAATATCCTCAAGGAGGGTATGGTGGCCTCGTTTAAGATTGTCGTGACCGGGCCGTTTAACTCTGGTAAAACCGAGTTTGTCAAAGCCATCTCAGATATTCCGGTCGTATCGACGGAGAAGAAGGTCACAACTGAAGATCGTGGCATCAAGGCCGAGACGACGGTCGCCATGGACTATGGCCGTGTCGTTCTCGATGGGGACACCCTCTATCTGTACGGCACACCTGGACAGACACGTTTCGACTTTATGTGGGAGATTTTATCCGGCGAGATGGATGCGTTTATCGTCCTTGCCGACAGCACCGACTCCCCTTCCTTCCCCGATGTCACCGAACTGGTCAATCTGTTTTCCAGCTTCGTGAATGTGCCCTATCTGGTGGCCGCGAATAAAACCGACCTTGATGGAGCAGCCAGGTTAAACGACGTGCGGCGCGGCGCGCGCATTCACGGCGACATCACCGTCATGCCCTGCGTGGCGACTCAGAAATCCAGCGTGCGGCAGGTGCTTCTACAGGTCATGGACCTCATCAGGAAGCAGCAAGCGGGCCGGTAATGCCGCCAGGCCAATCGGCGCAAGATGGAAAGCCAGGAGGATAAGCACCTGGCTTTTTGATTTTATATGCCTCATACAAACCGCTGATATTCCTCTGACACGATCGCGTTACACTGTGGACAGTAAAAACTGCATGAAAATGCGAGTACGAGGTTTAGCATATGAGCAAAATTGTAGGCATCGATCTGGGTACGACTAACTCCGTCGTCGCAGTACTTGAGGGTGGCGATCCCGTAGTCATTGCCAATTCAGAAGGAAATCGAACGACCCCTTCCATCGTCGCTTTTGCGAAGGACGGCGAACGATTGGTCGGTCAGGCTGCCAAACGTCAGGCGGTGATCAATCCCGAAAACACGATTTTCTCCGTCAAACGTTTGATGGGTAAATCCTATGTGGAGGCCAAAGCAGAAGTGGATCGCCTCCCTTACCAGGTCACCAGCGGGGCCTCTAACGACGCCCAGGTGAAAATCCCGGCAACCAATCGAAAATACAGCCCGCAGGAAATCAGCGCCATGATTCTGGCGAAATTAAAGAAGGATGCGGAGGCCTATCTTGGACAGCCGGTTACGCAGGCTGTCATCACAGTCCCGGCCTATTTCAATGACAGCCAGCGCCAGGCGACCAAAGATGCGGGTAAGATTGCTGGCCTGGAGGTGCTGCGCATCATCAACGAACCGACTGCCGCTGCACTGGCGTACGGCCTCGATAAGCAGGAATCGGAGACGATTCTGGTCTTTGACCTCGGCGGTGGCACGTTCGACGTATCGCTCCTCGAAGTAGGGGATGGGGTCGTCGAAGTGAAGGCAACCAGCGGGGATACGCACCTGGGCGGCGATGACTGGGATCAGGCGATTGTCGATTGGATCGCCGAAGAATACCGGAAAGACTCCGGCATTGACCTTCGCAGTGATCGGCAGGCGCTCCAGCGGCTGAAGGAAGCGGCTGAAAAGGCCAAGATTGAACTCTCCAGCACCATACAAACGGAAATCAATCTGCCGTTCATCACGGCGGATGCCAGCGGTCCGCGCCATCTTCAGATGAACCTGACCCGGGCGACGCTCGAACAGATCAGCGCCCCGTTGATGCAGCGGCTTGCCACACCGCTCAAGCAGGTGTTGGCGGACGGCGGTCTGGACAAAGCGCAAATCAACGAAGTCGTCCTGGTAGGCGGTGGAACCCGGATGCCGATGGTGCAGGATTACATTCATTCCACACTCGGTAAGTCGCCCAACAAGAGCGTCAACCCCGATGAAGTGGTCGCGCTTGGCGCAGCGATCCAGGCTGGCGTTCTGGCTGGCGAAGTGAGCGACGTGCTGCTGTTGGATGTGACTCCATTGAGCCTGGGCGTCGAAACCATGGGCGGCATTATGACCCACCTGATCGAGCGCAACACGACCATACCCGTTTCGAAGACGGAGGTATTCTCCACCGCCGCAGATAATCAGACCGCGGTGGATGTGCATGTCCTTCAGGGTGAGCGTCCAATGGCTGCGGATAATATGACCCTCGGTCATTTTCAACTGGAAGGCATTCCGTCTGCGCCAATGGGTGTCCCGCAGATCGAAGTCACCTTCGACATTGATGCCAACGGGATTCTGAATGTGACCGCTAAGGACCGAGCGACTGGCAAGGAACAGAAAATCACTGTCACTGCCTCTACCAATCTGTCGCAGGGCGAGGTTGAAAAACTTATCAACGAAGCCCGCACGCACCAGACCGAAGATGAGCGGCGTCATCAGCTTGCTCAGGCCCGCAATGAAGCGGATTCGCTGGTGTATCAGGCCGAACGCGCGCTGCACGATCTGGGTGACCGAGTGCCAGCCGGTGATCGCGCCACGATTGAGCATCAGCTCCAGGAGGTTCGGGATGCGGTCGCAAAGGATGAGGTCAATGCCATCCGCGCGGCTGCCGACACCCTGCGCAATGCAACTTACGCGCTGTCGCAGCAGGCGAATGCGCACACCAGCGCCGCAGACGGCGGGAGTGCGCGTCGAGGTCAGACAGAACCCGATGAAGATGTTGTCGAAGGGGATTTCACCGAAGCCTGATTCGGGTGAATTTCAGAGAGCACCGGCACTGATACCGGTGCTCTTTTTTTTATGTGTCGGCTTGCTGTTCGGCCAGGTGCTCTTCGCGCAGGCTCGCATATTCCTGCGTGAATGTCTCTGCCAGTGCCGCTTTCTCGGCGGGGGCCAGATGACAGGCATGGACGGCATTGAGCGCAATGTGTTCGATCGCCTCGACACTCAATCCGCAGTGCTCCACCGCCATCAGATATTCATCGGCCAGGCCTGTCTGATAATACGAAGGCATGGGCGAACTCAGCAGGACGCTTAAGTCGTCGTCCAGCAGAGTCTGAAGCGGATAATCGGCGTACTTCTGGACCCATCCCTGACGCAGCGCACGCGTCAACCCAATATGAATCGGAATGCTCTTTTCAGCGAGAAGATCGCGGATTTCCGAGGATTCCGCACTTCCCCATCCATCGACCAGGTCGGTTGGGTCGAGTTGCTGGAGCGCCTCCAGAGTGCCCACCCCGCCTGAAGTCTCACCTGCCTGGACAAAGCGCGGAAGGTCCTTTTTCGCAGCAGTACGAAATGCACGCTCAAATTGACCAATAGGCTGCGCCGCTTCGGGGCCGCTCAAATCCACACCTACGATGCCATTATTTTGCCCGCTGGCGCTGCTCGCCCAGCGAATGACCTCATCGGCATGGCGAGGTTGATCGCGCGTGATCGCTAAGATCCAGCGCATCTTCACGCCCCACCCACGTTCAGCGCGATCCCGCCCATGATTGATCGCCGCCAGAAATTGTTCAAATGTCCAGCCGCTTTCGGTAAACCGGATCGGATTGACACTGACCTCTGCATAACGGACGTTCTGCCGAGAGAGGCTGACACCCAGTTCGTAGGTCACATGCGTCAAATCTTCTGGATGCCGGAGCCAGCCCATCGTCATGTTGATAATTTCATACAATCTGCTGTAATCC
>JAIOHO010000606.1 GCA_019912905.1 Anaerolineae bacterium | reverse complement strand
TCACTGAACTGGGCATCGACATCCTGCGGACTGCCATGTTCACCGGCCCGGCCATCTACGTCAACTACAGCGTGTATCCGCTGAACCGCGTGGAAGTCCGCCAGGCGATGGCCTACGCGATTGACCGTCAGCAGAACGGCTTCGTCAGCCTGGGTGAATCCGGCGTACCGGTTGAACTGATGACCGGCATGAGCGATGCGCTGGCCGACATCTGGCTGTCGGGGGACACGATCGACTCGCTGAACACCTATGACAAGGACCTCGACATGGCCGCCAGCCTGCTTGAGGGTATCGGCTTCAGCAAGGGCGCGGATGGGATCTGGGTCGATGACCAGGGTAACCCGCTGGCCTTCGAGCTGACCTTCCCGCAGGAATTCGCAGACTGGTCGGCAGCGGCGGAAAACGCCATCGCCCAGCTGAACGAATTCGGTTTCAATATCACCGGGCGCGGTGTGCCATTCCAGCAGCATGTCCAGGACGTCTACGACGCCAACTTCCAGATCGCGATCCGCAACTGGGGTCTTGGCGAGCCGATCCCGGGCCTGAGCTACCTGGAACCCTATGACCGTTACAACGGCCAGGGCGAGGCCGCGGGTGAAGCCGGTGGCGGAATGAAGTTCGATCCTAATGTCACCTACAGCGGCGGCACGATCAACGTGCGCGATGTGGCGCTGGCGAGTGGACAGGGCACCGACACCGAAGCCCAGGCGGTCCTGGTCGAGCAGTTGGCGGTTTCCTTCAACGAACTGCTGCCGACGATCCCGCTGTGGGAGCGGTTCACCAACAATGCGCTGAATCGCAATTACCTTGATGCTCCCGCGTTTGATGATCCGATCTATATCAACGACACCACGCTTGACGCCTGGATGCCGTACCTCATCATCACGGGTGGTATTGGCCCGGCATAGCCAGCGGCTTTCGAATGAAACTTCGGGGGTGGGCTTCGGCCCACCTTCGATTTCTCATGCAAAGGTTCTTTATTTTTGTTACAGTATGGAAAATTAGATAACTTTGATCTTACTGTAAGCAGTCTCAGGAGACGCTGAATGGCAACCCACGATCCCCCAGTCGGGAGCATTGCCCAGGATGGCGCAGTAATAGGTCTGGTTGATGCCATCTTTATGCGGGCCAATCGTATTTATAAAAGTTATGCCCTGCGGGTAATTCTCCAGTCTGTTCTGACGATCTGGGGCGTCATGACGTTTACCTTCTTTCTGATTCGGCTCATGCCTGGCAACCCGATTGACGTGCTGGTCGATCAAATTCTCCAGCAGGAATCGATTTCCTATCAGGAAGCCTACTCGCGGGTCGCCGCCAGCTTTGATTTTGACCCTGACGCCAGTTTCCTCGATCAATATATTGATTATATGGGCGGTTTGCTGCGGCTGGATTTAGGCGAATCACTGGTGTCGCCTGGCACCAAAGTCATCGACCAACTGGCGCGGTTCCTGCCCTGGACGGTGTTCAGCGTGGGCGCGGGGTTGTTGATCAGTTTCACCCTGGGGATCGTGTTAGGCATTGTGATGGCTTATTATCGCAATTCGCCGCTCGATCATGTTCTGTCGCTGATCGCCTCGATCCTGAGTGCGGTGCCCAACTTCATCTGGGCGCTGATTATTATCATCGTGTTTGGCATCAATCTGAAATGGTTCAACGTGGGTGCGCTGCGCGGCACGTATGATCCAACCGTCACGCCGGGCTTTAATCTGGAATTCATTGGCAGCGTGCTGCAACATGCGTGGCTGCCGATTCTGATCTATGTTATCAGCACTCTGGGCACGTGGATGTTAAGCATGAAAAGCAGCACGGTCAGTGTGCTTGGGGAAGATTACGTCACCGTCGCGGAGGCGCGCGGCCTATCGGCACGGCGGATCGCCACAGCTTATGTTGGGCGTAACGCGGCGCTGCCGTTGTTTACCCAGTTAATGATCGCCATCGGCTTTGTGCTGGGCGGGGCGGTTGTCATCGAAGAACTGCTGGTTTACTGGGGAATTGGGCACTATCTGTTTTATTCGATTACCACACGGGATTATACCGCGATGCAGGGCGTATTCCTGTTTATTACCGCATCGGTCGTATTTGCCAATCTGTTTGCCGATCTGCTCTACGCCCGGCTCGACCCGCGTGTCAGCGTCGCCGGGGGGGACTGAGCCATGGCTGCGACGACCAATATGGGCGTGACTGGGGTTCAGGAAGATCGCAATCTGCTGGCAGACATCTGGGCTGCGCTGGGCGGGATTGCGAAAGCCCTGGTGCGCAACCGGACGGGCTTCATCGGCTTCCTGGGTCTGGTGTTTTATTTTGTGCTGACATTTATTCTGCCCTCGTTCGTTCAATTTGACGATGAAGTGAATCTCGATGAGGTCGCCGGACCGTTGGGGTCGCGCATTCAACTGCTGGTGCGCTCGACAGACGCCGACACATTGACCTCATTTGAGTCGCTGGATGGTAATAAGGTGGGTGTCGTTGACCAAACCGGTGGACCTTCGCTGATCAAACCGTGGGAAGACACCCTGGAGGTCGAGACGTTTCGCTGGAACAGTCGTCGCGAAGGGCCGGGTATCCTGGCTGCGTTAAACGCGCTCGAAGCAGGCGAGATCGACGCCATGTTGATTTTTTCCAAGTCGGTGCGCGAATTTGTGACCGATCCTCAGGACCCCGATCAGAAGGCGGCGTTTGCCAACTTGGTGGTTTCGAATCCCACTCTGGGGCCGCCGCACCTGCTCGGCACGGATACCCAGGGCCGGGACATCGCCACGCATATCGTGCATGGCGGTCGTGAGCTAATTCTGGTGGCGGTGGGGGCAGGCTTTCTGTCTACAATGATTGCCGTCATTCTCGGTTCGACTGCGGCAATTTTCGGTGGCCTGATCGATCAGGGTCTCACGGCGTTTACCAATCTCATCCTGGCGATCCCCCAGTTTCCGCTGCTGGTGGTGCTGGCCGGTCTGCTCACTTTGACCAGTCCGGTGTTCCTGGCTGTGCTGATCGGCGTGCTGTCCTGGCCGACGTTGATGCGCTCGGTGCGTTCTCAGGTACTCAGCCTGCGCGAGCGCGATTATGTGGAGGCCGCGGTTGCGCTCGACCTGGGTACCCGGCATATCATGTTCCGCGAGATTCTGCCGAACATGATCAGCTATATCGCGGTGCATTTGATTTTCTCCATTACCGCAGCGATGTATTCGCAAATCGGCCTGGTCGTGCTGGGACTGGCACCGATCACGAATTACACCTGGGGGGTGATGCTGTACTTTGGGCGCTCGCGCGGGACGATGTTCAACCCGGAGGGGGCAAGCATGGCGCTGGCCCCGGTCATCGCCATCGCCTTGTTTCAGGTCTTTATGATCATGTTTGCGCGTTCGCTGGAAGAGTTATTCGACCCGCGTCTGCGGCGCAGTCGTTAGCGGTGGGAGTCGTGGACCGTGCCTGACAATCAAGACATCATTCTCAGAGTGGAGGACCTGTCCGTCGCCTACTGGACCCGGCGAGGCGCTGTACGTGCCGTGAGTAATGTCAGCCTCGAGCTGCGCAAAGGCGACACCCTGGCCCTGATCGGTGAGAGCGGCAGCGGCAAGACCACGCTCGGGCTGGCCCTGGTACGGATGCTGGCGAAATCGGCGGAGATTCCAACCGGCAAAGTGTTTTATACGCGAGATGGCATGACGCGGAACGTGCTGGAGATGAACCCGAGCGAAATGCGGGCTTTTCGCTGGCAGGACTGCGCCATGGTATTCCAGGGATCGCAGAACGCTTTTAACCCGGTGCTGCGCATCCGTGACCAGTTCATGGATACGGCACAGTCGCATGGCAAAAGCGATAAAAAGTGGGTAGAGGAGCGCACCCTCGAATTGTTCAAGCTGGTGCGGCTCGACCCGGAGCGCGTATTCGACGCTTATCCGCACGAATTGAGCGGCGGGATGAAACAGCGCACGCTGCTAGCGCTGGGGGCACTGCTCGACCCGCAGTTGATGATCCTCGATGAGCCGACTACTGCGCTGGACATTCTCACGCAGCGGACGGTCATCGAAGTGCTCAATGAGATGCAGGTGCGGCTGAACTTCAGCATCATCTTTATCAGCCATGACCTGGGGATCGCTGCCGAACTCGCGAACCGTGTAGCAACCATGTACGCTGGGGAAATGGTCGAACTCGGCAGCGTCGATCAGATTTTTTATCAGCCACTGCACCCCTACACTCTGGGCCTGCTGCAATCGATCCCGCGCCTGAGCAACCCCTATCAGGACGAACTCAAGAGCATTCCCGGCGAACCGCCCAACATGATCGATCCGCCACCCGGCTGCAAGTTTCACCCACGCTGCACCTTTGCGACGGACCAGTGCAGGCAAGAAGCGCCGCCGTTTGTGGAATATGATGCGGGGCACTACGCGGCCTGCTGGCATACTGATGAAGTCATCGTAGCGCGGCAGGACTTGTATGGACAGATTGTCAGCAAACCAATGCAGCCGAACGTGATACCTGTCGAAACCCGCAAACAAGAAGGTCAATAGAGGATGGCAACCCCGGTTCTCCAATTGGAAAATGTCAGCCGTTCGTTTAAGAAGGGCCGCGTTGAAATTCCCGTGCTGCGCGACATCGACCTGGACGTGAACGAACTCGAATTCCTGTGTCTGGTCGGGGAAAGCGGCTGCGGTAAAACGACCACCGGCAAGATTCTGTCCGGGCTTCTGGGACCAACCAGCGGGCGGGTGCTATTTGAGGGCCAGGATGTGGCGTCGTTGAAGGGGGAGGACTACAAGCGTTTCCGACGTTCGGTCCAGATTATCCACCAGGACCCGTATGCCTCCCTCAATCCCACACACACGATTTACAGTATTCTCAGCTTTCCGCTGTTCCGGCATGGTCTGGTGAAGAGCCGCCAACAGGCGCGTGCCCGTGTTGCCGAACTGCTGGCGCAGGTTGATCTGACTCCGGTAGGGGATGTGATCGACAAATATCCTTATGAGTTAAGCGGTGGTCAGCGCCAGCGGGTGAGCATCGCCCGAGCGTTAACCACCGATCCATCGGTAATTGTCGCCGATGAAGCCGTCAGTATGGTCGATGTGTCGATTCGCATCAGCCTGTTGAAGATGCTAATGGCGATGCGCGACCGGCTCCATGTGACTATTGTCTTCATCACTCATGACCTGGCCCTGGCAAAATACTTCGCCTGGGACGGGCGCATTGCCGTCATGTACCTGGGGCGGGTTGTGGAAATCAGCCAGACTCCCTCGCTGACGACCAATCCGCAGCATCCTTATACGCGCGTGCTGCTGTCTGCGATCGCCGAGCCGGACCCCGACCGCACACGGCATAAAGAACATATCCAACTGCGCAGCGAAGATATTCCCCGCCTGACGGAACTACCCCCTGGCTGTTCGTTCCATCCGCGCTGCCCCTGGTTCGCCAAAGGCCTATGCGATCGCCATGTGCCTGAACTGGCTCCCGTGGCGGCCCTGAACAACCCGGAACATGAGGTTGCCTGCATCCCATTGGTCGAAGGGGCCGAACTCGAACTCTAGGGGGCCTGATGCATTTCGCGCCTATTTCCGCATGGGTATCTGGGTCACACTGATTGGCCTCCTGCTGGTGGTTCTGGTCCCGCGCGACGCGCCGGAATTTGTGATTTCCGTCTGCTCGCTGGGGGTCGGCCTTATCCTCGTCGTCCTGACTCTGATTGCCCACCGCTTTTTAGGATAGCTCCATGCAGCCTGCTCGCAACGGACCGACTTCGCTGTTGATCATCGCCTTTTTGAGCTTCATCATCATCGGTATTCCCGGCGGCGCATTGGGCGTGGCCTGGATTCATATTCAGGGAACCTTCGGCCTGGGCCTGGAATCCCTGGGAATCCTGTTGACCGCCTCGACGATTGGACGCCTGATTACCGCCTTTACCAGTGGGCGTTGGATTGCGCGGATGGGAGCCGGTCGGTTCTTCCTCGCGGGCAGTCTGCTGGGTGTCGTCGGCATGCTCGGATTCGTGCTGGCACCAGTCTGGCCGCTGCTGCTGGCGGCTGAGTTTGTGCGCGGCCTGGGCAGCGGGGTCATCGATGCCGGAATCAACACGTTTGTCGCGCCGCGTTACAGTGCGAGCCGCATGAACTGGCTGCACGCCTGCTTTGGCATTGGCCTGACCCTCGGCCCGGCGCTGGTGACGACCATCGTGATTGACCTGGGCCAATCCTGGCGCTGGGCCTACCTGCTTTTGGGTGGACTCAATGCGGCGCTGGCGGCGATCTTTTTAGTGACGCTCAGTCGGTGGAAGCTGGCTGAATCGGCGCGTCCGAGCGATGGACCGGCTGCCGATGCCGGTATCATGGATACACTCCGCCTGTTGATGATGTGGCTGAGTCTGGCATTGTTTTTCTTTTACGGCGGCACCGAAATTGGCACCGGCCAACTGCTCAACAGCCTGTTCGTCGAGGGGCGGGGTATCGACCCGAAAACTGCCGGCTTCTGGGTGAGCTTCTACTGGGGCAGCTTCACGGTGGGCCGCATGCTGATCGGAATCTTTGTGGACCGCCTGGGGCCGCGTGCGCTGCTGCGTGTGTGCATGCTTGGCGCGATTGGCGGCGCGGCGCTGATCTGGTGGAACGCAGTTCCAGAGATGAGTTTCGCGGGTCTCGCAGTGATGGGCATGGCCCTGGCCCCCCTGTTTCCGACGCTGGTCGCGCTAACGCCGGAGCGGGTGGGGGTGGCGCATACCCCCAACGCGATCGGTTTTCAGATTGGGTTTGCCGGTTTGGGCGCGGCCCTCCTGGTGGGACTGGCGGGTGTGCTGGCCGGACGCAGCGGCGTGGCGATCGTCGCACCATTTCTGATGACGATGGCGATCTTCACCTTCACGCTGCACGAAGTCATCATGCTGCGCGAAGCGCGTGCCCGAGCCGTGCCTGCCGTCCGACCCTGACGAACTGTTCCGATTTCCATCAGATGGTCCTCATGTTCCCAGCCATCCAAATCATTTTGAGGCTGGAAGGTACTTTTTTCCTACGCATAGCCCTCGAAAACCTGTGACATTCGCTCCGTTCCCAGCGGTCAAGTCTATGGAAGCTGTTGAAAAGTGAACGGAGGACCAGATGCGATTTCCAACGAAGTTGCTCCAGCTTTTGATGATCGGAGCCGTGTTTCTACTGCCTGCTGCGCTGATGATGGCGCAGGATGTCCCGCTGGACGCGGTGGATGATGTCGTTTATACCAACGTCAATACCCTGATTTCGTTCGACGTGCTGGCAAATGATACCGGAAATCTTGACCCGGCCAGCGCCGCTGCGATCAGTTTTCCTGCCGGTGGGGTGCTGATCTCACTGGGCAACGGCCAATTCGAATATACACCCATGACCGACTTCACCGGCATGGTCACGTTCAGCTATCAGGTCTGTGACACCAACACACCCGCGACCTGCGACACCGCCCTCGTGACCATTCACATCGCGGCGACATTCGCGCCGGATGCGGTCGATGATTCAGCGGCCACCGCCGAGGATACGCCTGTGACGATCAGTGTGCTGGCGAACGACTTTGACCCGGACGCCAATCTGGACCCCAGCAGTGTGACAGTGATCGGCGGCCCGACGAATGGGAGCGCCGTCACCAATGCGGATGGCACGGTGACGTATACACCGGCGCTCAATTACTTTGGCTCTGACAATTTCACCTACAGCGTCTGCGATCTGGATGCACTCTGCGATACGGCGACGGTCAGTGTTGACGTCACACCGGTCAACGATCCGCCGGACTGCTCGGCTGCCTATCCCAGCATTTCCGTACTCTGGCCGCCGAACCATCAGATGGTCTCGGTTCAGATCCTCGGCGTGACGGATGTGGAAAACGATCCGTTCACCCTGACCATCTCTGGCATCTCAGTCAACGAGCCGGATAACGGCACCGGCGACGGCGATACCAGCGGTGACGTCGGCGGAATCGGGACGGATACGGCTCAGGTCCGCGCCGAACGTGCCGGTGGTGGCGATGGCCGTGTGTACGAAATCACCTTCGTGGCCGACGATGGCCTGGAAAATGGGGCGAGCACGTGCCGTGTGATTGTGACTGTCCCCCACGATCAGGGCGATGACCTGATGCCGCTCCCTGAGGCGACTGAAGAGGTCGTCCAGCCCGGAGACTTCGGCTGCGATCATCCCGGCAATTACTGCAACGCCCCCGGTCAGAACAAAGAAACGGTGGAGGAAGAAACTCA
This sequence comes from Anaerolineae bacterium, assembly GCA_019912905.1. Lineage (GTDB taxonomy): Bacteria > Chloroflexota > Anaerolineae > Aggregatilineales > Phototrophicaceae. The sequence goes on along the minus strand of JAIOHO010000606.1, from coordinate 1,070 downwards.
GAGTCAGGACCAAACGCGCAATAACAGCCGCAATTCATCCTCTCAGAATGCTAATAATGGTAAGAAGGATGACCCCAGCAACAAGGATAAAGACAAAGATAAGGGCAATGGGAACGGCAAGGGCAACGGGAAAAACAAGTAGGTCTCACCAGCCCTGATCTTAAGCGGGGGTCTTCGGACCTCCGCTTTTGGTTTCCCTGACGCCTGCCTATGTAATACTCAGTTCGGCGTGAGGATGGCGCGAAGCTGGCGGACGCGGGACGGATCGACGGTGCCGTTCGTGCGCGCGGCGCTGCCAAAGTGGTATTCGTGTGCCTGAACCTGGGCAGCATAGTCGGCCAGATGATCCAGCCGGAGACCCCCGGCAGCGACAAAGCGAAAATCGCGGCCAAAGTCGGTGACCCACCGGCACAGATCGTCACGGCCTTCCCAGGCATTCGCGGCTGGGCCGGACGTCAGGACGCGGGGGACGATGCCGCGCAGGGCGGTCAGCGCCGCATCGGGCTGCTGGCTGGTATCGAGGGCACGATGCACGGTGACGGGCAGATTCGCGGCCTGCTGCACCTGGCGGATGGCAGCGATGTCCAGGTGCTGATCCGGGGTCCACGATCCGAACACGATTCCGTTCAGACCAATTTGCGCCAGGGCCTGCGCATCTGCCAGAATAGTGTCCATCTCTGCCGGGGTATAGATAAAATTGCGGGCGTGGGGGCGCACGATGGCATAGATGTCCAGCGTCACGGCGTCCCGAATCCGGCGCACGAGATCGAGCGCGGGAGTCAGACCGTCGAGGGCGAGATTTTCTGAAATTTCGATGCTGTCCGCGCCGCCCGCCTGGGCATTCCGGGCATCATCGAGGGTGGTGGAAGCAATTTCTAAGCGCGGCATCTGTACATTGTAACCAGAAAGGACTGGAATAGCGATGCGTATTGCGATGGGTGGAATCATGATTGAGTGCTGTACCTTTTCGCCGCTGCTGACGCAGCTGGATTATTTTCGCATTCTTCGCGGCGAGGAGATGCTGCCGAATTATCCGTTCCTGGCGAACTACGCCGCGCATACCTTTATCC
>JAIOHO010000605.1 GCA_019912905.1 Anaerolineae bacterium | reverse complement strand
GATATGGCCGCTGTCTGGCGGCTGGCTGGCGCGGGCAAAGGTCAGCACGCGCAGCCCCTGGGTCGAAAGCTCCTCGGCGCGGCGCACGATATCGGCATGCGCCCCATTGAGCACGCGCTCCGGCGCGCCCAGGATCAGCGTCTCGTCCGGCAGGATAATCGCTCCCCACTTGCGCGATGAATTAAACGGAATTTCCCGAATTTTGTTGACGTGGGTGCGCGGCGCAGCATCCTCCACGAAGCTGGCGACGGCAGCCGCAGTGCCGTTCTGATGCCCGAGGTTGGCGGTGTAGGTATGCAGTCGGGTGCGCACCTCGTCCGGCGCGGTGCCGTTGAGCGGCAGAATCTCCTTGACCGCCAGCTTGTTCTGGGTGATCGTGCCGGTTTTGTCGAAGCACAGGATGGTGGCGTTTGCCAGCGACTCGACGGCATTGACCCGGCGGATGAGGGTGCGGTGACGTGTGATGCTGATCGCCCCGATGCTCAGGGAGATGATCACGATCAGCACCAGGCCATAAGGCACCAGGCTGGTGATAAACACGACCGCATACTTGACCTTTGCCAGCAGCGGCAGGCCCCCCATCGTGTCGGAAATCCACAGCATCGGCGCGAGTAGGGCCATCAGCAAGATGGCGATGTCCACGATAATCATCACCCGGCGCTGGGTTGGCGTCAGCGGATTTTTGTAGACTTTGGCCGTGCGTGCCAGCCGGTTAATCGTGCTGTTCGCGCCTACCCCGGTGACTCGGATCAGGCCGGTCCCGGCGATGCAGTACGAACCCGACTGTACCGCTTGATCCGGGTCCTTGAGAATCGAGTCTGATTCGCCAGTGAGGTGCGATTCGTCCATTTCCAGCGCATCGCTTTCGAGGACGACGCCATCGACCGGCAGTCGATCACCGGGCTGGATCGGCATGAGGTCATCCAGCACGATCTGCGCGGTCGGCAGACTGGTTAGCTCGCTGTCGCGGTACACGCGGGCCTGCTGTGCGGCCAGCGCGACCAGCCGGTCGAGCCGCCGCTTGGCGACGATTTCCTGAATGGTGCCCAGTAGGGCGTTGCTGACGACGCTGAACCCGGCGAAAAACGCGACGGCATATTCGCCGAAGTAGATGATGACGCCGAGCAGCGGAAACAGAATCAGATTGAAGACATTAAATACGTTGTCGCGCAGAATATCCCAGTACGTCCGGCCTACGCGCGGTCGATACGCATTGGTTTCACCCCTCTTCACACGTTCCTGAATTTCAGCAGCGGTTAATCCCCGAGGGGCAGACGAATTTGACGGCACAGATTTTACTCCTGCGGATGATTCTGTTCGCGCTTAATATACCACACCGGACCCTACAAACGGCACAAATCTTACCGGAGGATCATGGTCGCTCGATGTGTGTCTGAATCGCTTATACGGCGCGCCGGGCAGGAGGTTGCGCCAACGATCTGCCGGGCCTTCAATCCTGAGGAGTGTCCGGGTATCATAACCCCGGGCCGCGTGTGCCCAGCATGTCTGAGAGTTGCAGATAGGCATAATCTCTGATGAAACGTTCGAGTCTCGTGCTTGTAATCGGCCTGGTGATGCTGGCCCTGCTGATCGTCGTGATCGTCGCGCTGACGGCAGCCTTCACCCCGGAAAACACCAACCCGGCTTTTGCAGCGGCGGTTGCTTTTGCCGATGCCGCCGGAAGCGGGGACGATGCCGCCGCCCTGAAGTGGCTCGCGCCCGATGTCCAGGCGTATGTGCAGGCGCACTGCCCGGAATCCAGCCTGTCCGCCTGCATTCGCGCCTATATCCCGCTGGAATGGGGCGATTTCCGCAGCGTGGTTTTTCGGCGGGCGACGCCGGATGGCCCCACCGCCTGGGACGTCGATCTGATTGCCACCTATGCGGAAGGCAAGGGTTTCAGCGGCGTGTGCATTTATAACCGGGTCGAGCAGGATGCAGCGGGTGAGTGGCGGGTGACGGCCTGGGCCGGGTGGGTCCACTGCGGCGACAGCGCTTCGCGCAATATGGCTGCCAATCCCGATGCGCCCAACCGGGTCCCATGAGTCGAAAAGCGGATGTGTCCATCTCCCTGCGGGCACGACAGGCTGTGCCCCGACCGATCATGCTGGTCTGTTTGTCCCTCTGCCTGGCGGCGGCGTGTATTCCGGCCCGGACTCCGCCGCAACTGAATCAGACTCCCGGCCCGGCGGTGCAGGTCATCGACGGCCTGTACGATTCAGGCCGCTTTCAGGTGCAGGCCCCGTCCGGCTGGCGCGTCGTGACCAGCGCGGTGGGCGAACCTGTCCGCGTGCTGTTTGCCGCGCCGGAAGGCGATACGCTCATTGTGGTCGGTGAAGGGCTGACGGATGCGCCGCCGCCTGCGGGTTACAGCGGCCCCGTGCGCAGCGCCCGACGAGAGGTCACGCTGGACGGGGGCGTCACTGTAATCGTCCTGCTCCATGCGCCGCCCGCAGACTGGGACGCGCGGCTGGCACTGCTGGACGA
>JAIOHO010000057.1 GCA_019912905.1 Anaerolineae bacterium | reverse complement strand
TGGATAAAAGCAAATCTGACTTTATCGAGGTTGCCGCCCACGAACTGCGCACGCCGATTACACTGGTAGAGGGGTACACGAATATGCTCCGATCCAGCGTTCCGGGCGTTCAGGATGATCCGGTAGCTGGCCCGCTGTTTGATGGCATCAACGGCGGGGTCCGGCGACTGCGGGAGATAATCCGGGATATGCTCGACGTATCCCTGATTTCGCTGGGTATTATCGAACTCCATCTGCAACCAGCATGGCTGACGCACCTGACGAAGGCCTTAGAACATGTCATGCAGGACTCAATCGCCGAGCGTCAGGTAGAGCTGGTGATTGAACACGAGGCCGTACCCCGACAGCCGCTTTATGCCGATCCTGAGCGACTGCTTCAAGTGCTGCAAAAAATTGTGTCAAATGCGATTAAGTATACCCCCGATGGCGGGCAGGTCATCGTCACGGCGCGTCAGCTCACCGGCTTTACCGATGTCATGGTGATCGATAACGGCATCGGCATTGACCCCGACAATTTGACTCGCATTTTCAGTATGTTTTCCACAATCGGCGATTCGTCACTCCACTCGAGCAGTAAGACAAAATTTCGCGGCGGCGGGCCAGGTCTGGGCCTGTTTATTTCCAAGGGCATCATCGAAGCGCATGGCGGCAATATCTGGGCGGAAAGCCCGGGCTACGATGAGGTACAATGTCCCGGTAGCACGTTTCATATCATGATTCCGATGCGCAGCGCACCATCCGATGATAGAATACAGACAATCTTTGAGAATAGTGATGACTAGATGATCGTTCCGGCCAGCAGGCTACAGCAGCTCCCACCTTACGTTTTTTCGGACATTGCACAGCGGATTCAGGTACTCACGGCCCAGGGCCATGACGTGATTCGGCTGGATATTGGCAGCCCCGATGGACCTCCCCCACCAGCAGTGATCGAAGCCCTGGTCGATTCAGTTCAGCAGCCAGGGAAACACGGGTATTCAAGTTACACCGGCACACCGGCATTCAGGCAGGCCGTCGCGGATTATTACAACCGCCGCTTCGGAGTGGTGCTTGATCCAGCGACCCAGGTGCTGCCGTTGATCGGTTCTAAGGAAGGTCTGGTGAATTTGTGCCTGGGTTTTCTGAATTCGGGCGACCTGGCCCTGATACCGGACGTTGGCTATCCGGCCTATGAACGGGGGGTCCGGCTGGCGGGCGCGGAGATCTTCTGGCTTCCGCTGCGCGCTGACCACGGGTTCCTTCCTGATCTGGACTCTATCCCTGCGGAAGTGAGCGCGCGGGCACGCCTGCTGCTGGTGAATTATCCTAACAACCCGACGGGCGCGATCGCAGACAAGGATTTTTATCAGCGCACAATCGACTTCTGTCGTGCACATGACATCTTGTTGGTTTCGGATAATCCCTATTTTGACATTACGTTTGATGGGTGCTCGGCAGGCAGCGCTTTGCAGGTGGACGGTGCCCTGCAAACCAGTGTCGAGATGATGTCATTTTCGAAGACCTACAATATGGGCGGCTGGCGGTTGGGTGCGGCGGTCGGCAGCCCGGAAGCCCTACGGGTGCTGCTGCAAATGAAGAGTAATGTCGATACGGGACATTTTATCCCGATCTATGACGCGGGTGTCGCAGCACTGGAACGTACCCCAGCAGAATGGGCCGAGCAGCGTAATCAGAAATACCGGCGGCGGCGTGACATCGTGATGGCAGCCCTGCCCAGCATCGGCCTTGAGGCCCAGTGTCCGCAGGGTGCGATTTACATCTGGGCACGCGTGCTGGATGGAGACGGCCAGACCTTCGCGCGTATCGCATTGGAACTGGCGCATGTCTCGGTTACCCCCGGGACTGGATTCGGACCGGGCGGCACGGATTATGTACGCATCAGCCTGTGTACACCCGAAGATAAGCTTCAAATCGCTATGGAACGCTTGCAGAGAAGGGTCCTTAATCACGATTAAGTGAATATCTATGACAAATTATCAGGTAGTTAATTCCGAACATGAACGCGCCTATCTGGTGGGCGCAATGATTAAAGGGACCAGGACGCTGCTCAGCCTGGATGACTCGCTCAGCGAATTGG
>JAIOHO010000604.1 GCA_019912905.1 Anaerolineae bacterium | reverse complement strand
CACCGGTGATGGGGGCTTGATTGGCGCTGCTGGTGCCGGTCAGAACTTCGCCATCCATGGGGATGCGTTCGCCCGGCTTCACCAGAATCGTGTCATCGATGTGGAGCGCCTCGACTGGAACGGTCTCTTCATGGCCGTTATGGAGCCGAATGGCACGCGGCGGGGTCAGTTCGAGCAGGCTGCGCAGGCTGTGGCGCGCGCGGTCCGCGGTGTAACCTTCCAGCGCCTCGCCTACGGCGAACAGAAAAATCACCGTCGCGCTTTCCAGATATTCACCAATCACGATCGCGCCGACGGCGGCGATGGTCATGAGCAGGTTGATACCGAACTCGTGATTGATGCGCAGCGTGTTGAGGCCGCTCCGGGCAATCGGGTAAACGGTGATCAGCATAAAGACCGTGTAGGCGGCACCGATCACCCGCCCGTCGATCGGAAACAGCAGGGATGCCAGCAGCGTCAGCACAATCCCCGCGCCGCCGATCAGCGCCAGCTGCGTTTCGCGCCGAGCCAGCAGGTAATCCACAAAGCCGAGCACCCCCCCGCGCTTGGGCAGGCTGTCTGCGGCAGGCTGTGCCGGGTTTTCCAGCGTCTTGCCGAGTGCTTCCACCCGCTGTCTGAGCGTGTCGTAGGGCACATCGCCGTTCAGAATCATCTGCCCGCTGGCGAAATCAACGCGCACATCCTGCACGCCGTCTAGCTTGCGGACGCCAGTTTCGACTTCCAGTGCACAGTGCGCGCAGTCCATATTGCCCACTTTGTAGGTTCGGGGGAATGTCGTCATGTGTTGATACCAAATCTCAAATATATGAGCGATCATGCATATGTTTTTATATTAATCTAAATCTGAGTGGATGTCAATCATTCTTCAACCTGCAAAGATGGCTCAGAAAAGGTGATCCCGCACCCGCTGCACTGTCCCGAAGAGTCTGTTCGCGGGGAATTGGCCTCGCTAACAGATGGATACCCCAAATGAATAGGGGACCATAATCTTTGTTCTGCCTTATACTTGCCTTAAGGCAATGTGCGCTGCGCGGTGAATTTGCCGGCGGCCAGTTGGAGGGACATTATGCTCAGTCCAGATCAGTTGATGGCGCGGGGATTCCTTCCCTATCGAAAAAAGACCATCACCTATGCCAAGCAGATGCGCACCCGTTTTCGTGTGCAGATGGACAATGGCGAGATCATTCACGGGCAGCCGGGCGATTATGCATGTGTGAGTCACGCGGACGGGGGTCGGTGGATTGTTGCGCGGGACGTTTTCGAACGCACCTACGCGCCAGTCCAGCGCACCGCTGCCAGTCAGGACACGTTTCAAAAACGCCTGCTGCATCACGGCTTTCGACCCTTCCGCAAACATCAGATCACCTGGGCCAGACGCATGAGACGCCCGCGCGTGATTCATACCCTGGAAGGGGATGTCACCGCTCAGGCAGGCGATTTTCTGTGCATTGGCTCGAATGGGGAGTTGTGGCCGCAGAAAGCCGAGCGCTTCGCGGCTCACTATGAACCGGTCGAGCGCCAGGCGCGCAGCCAGTGACTAGCGATGATTGCGGATGGTCGTGGTGGCGAGTTCCATAAACCCGCCCAGGTTTTCGACCCGTGAAGTGGCGAAACGACCGACCGTGCGGACCTTGCCCTGCTGCCTGGCACGGATTACGAGCTGACTGCCCCGGACGGCAACGCTGAGGTCTTTCCAGGGATATTCGTTCTTCTTCACCTGCAACCCGCCGGGCCAGACCACTATGGCCGGGTGGACGCGCACCGGCGTCTCCTGACGCAGTTGGCGGCCCATGCGAATGCCGGTGATTTCGGCGGCGAATGGGCGAATCACCTTTGCCACCTTGCGCAGGTCTCCATGTCGCGGGCGCAGTTTGAACACACGCTGGTCGCTCATAGTCAGCGTTAAGGCTCCCCACTGAACCACGGGCCGCTGGCCCAGGTAAATTCCATGATTGGCTTCACGGAAACTCTGGAGCTTATCCCAGGCATACAGCACTTTTTCGCCGCCGCGTTCCCTGCTAAAGCCCCGGTTGAAGAAGCGCAGCATTTCGTCAGGATGCGTCCGCCAGCGCACCAGGTTGATGACCGCTCGAATGCTCGCCAGCAGGATGATGAGCGCGGCGACCAGCTTGCCGATTTCGAGCGCGCGGCCATCCACGTTCAGGTCAGCCCGCAGACCAGCTTGTTCCAGCGCAAACCAGGCGGCTGCACTGACGAGAATCAGCAGCAGCAGCAGGCTAAAGCGCCGAAGATGCGGCCTGCGCCGGACGACGATTTCGAGCAGCAGTTTCGGTTTATGAAGGGCACGTGTGACGTTGGTCATTGCACCATCGCAAAGGTGGCATGTGCAAAATCTATTTTAAACGAAAATGACCCCGATTGATCCCTACGAAATTGTAGAACGGCTGAACCTCTTTTGCAAAACATGATCACGTTGGCGTGAATCATTCCTCGTCGAGCACGGCGCTGACACGGAATTGATGCGCCTCTGCGTCCGGGGCATTGGCTATGGCCTGTTCCGGGGGCAGGGGACTGCTGCTGACGTCCGGTCGCAGCACGTTTTTGAGCGGCAGCACCGAGGCCGTCGGTTCGATGTGCGAGGTGTCCAGTTCCTGAAGGCGCTGGAAGTAATCGAAGACTTCCGATAACTGTCCGGCGTACAGCGTGAGTTCATCTTCTGTCAGATCAAGCTTTGCCAGTTCCGCAATGCTGTGCACTTCTTCCTTGGTCAGTTCCACGGCGGTATCCTTCGCGGGTCGAACCCATTTGATTTATCCCGAACATCGCTTCAAAACAGGCGGCGTGGTCGTGATGAAGACGCCGCCTGTTCATGTTCCGATTATAACACCGCGAATCAAACAAAAAACCAACGCATCCCTACAATTTGTTCATGGGGAGGCGGGGACACGAACAATTGTTAACAAAATGACGCTCATTGGATGAGTGGATGCGACTATAATGAGTATGCGTGCTGAAGCTGGACGACTCGATGACGACGAAAAAGTTAACGGCTCAACTGAATACGATTATCGCTGCCAAGCGTTATTACCTGGCGCAGCGTAAAAAAAAGACTCCGCTCGAAGCCGTTCGCGCGCTCGCCAGCATGCAAAAACGTCCCAGCCCGCTGCTGTCTACGGTGGCCGATGACGACGAACCGCTGGTGATTATTGGACAGGTAAAGCACAATCTGGAATCGAACGGCCATGTCGTTTATGACCCGGTCGGAACGGCGCTGCGTTATGTGCATCGGTCTGTCGATGCGGTCGCTCTGTTCACCGATCAGATCATCTATGAAGATGGGCTGGATGATCTGATGTTCGTCGCCAGCGCCATCGACAAGCCGTTGATCAGCCAGGATTATGTGCTTGATGAATACGAGATTGTCGAAGCGCGGGCGGCGGGAGCCTCGGCGCTGCTTCTGTCAGGCGCGGTGCTCGACAACACCACCTTACGCCGCATGATTTCCGCGACCCAGCGCAACCTGATGACGGCCATCGTCCAGGTGCATAATGCCGACCAACTGCATTATGCCATCAGCCTCAGCCCGCACGTGATCTCGTTGAGCACGGACAATCCGCTTACGCCGGAGATCGAGCTGGATCTGGCCCTGACGCGCCAGATGCGGGACATGATTCCCAGCCACATCCGCGTCATGATCAGCGAGAATCTGAAAACGATGGAGCACGTCGCCGCCGTCGCGCGCCTCGACGTGGATGCGATCATGGTCAGCGAACAACTGCTGGAGATCGCCGGGAGCGCGGATAGTTTGCGCGATGCCATTAAGAGCGGCTGAAAGGATGCCCACCGCCATGCCATCCGGCAAACCCGACGAATCTCAGACCGAACCCGATATTGAAGGCGCGATCCGCCTGCTTCACGAATCGACCGATTCCCAGATTCGCCAGTTTGTCGCTTATCTGTTAGGTCAGACCGGCGATGCACGGGCGATCGAACCGCTGATCGACGCATTGGGCGATGATCATGTAGGGGTGCGTGGGGCCGCCGCCAACGCGCTGGGGACCATTGGCGACCCGGGGGCAATCCCCTACCTGCGTCCACTCCTCAAAGAGTCGCATCCGCAGCTGGTGATCTGGGCGGCTTTTGCGCTCACCCGGTTGGGTGATGATCAGTTCGATGTTCTTGCCCACGCCCTGGCCTCCGGTGAAGTGGAAGTGAGGCGCAGTGCGGTGCTGGCGCTGCGGCAGTTGGGCGATGCGCGTGCCATTGGTCCCTTGCTGGCACTGTTGGGGGATGACAGCCGCCGGTTCGCTGCCGATTCGACGGTCGATGAGGCCGTCAACCAGGCCCTCGTCAGTCTGGGTTATAATGTCGGCAGGCTGCCACCCCGAGCCTGACGAAGCTCCTTCGATCCCTGCTCTGGTCTGTTGCGCTTCCGCGAAAGTAAGTTAACATTATCACAATTGCTCAGCTGTGCTACAGCCTGGACCAACGGGTCAGGTCTCATCGAAGGAGGGGGCGTTGAGAAGGTCGCTGCTCGCTGCTCTACTGATTCTTGCCATCTTACCAGTCACACTCGCCGCCACACAAGAAGCGCGCGAACCACGCCTCGAAATTACCGGTTTAAATCCGATCAATCTGCCTACGGTCAGCGTATCGGTCAATGTGTTTGACCAGGTCGGCCAGCCAGTGCCCGACCTGACTGCCGCCGACTTCCGCGTCACGGGTGAGCTGGCGGACCGCGCACGCGTCGTCAGTGTCCGCAGTTTCAGTGACGCGGCCATCCCGATCAATGTCGTGCTGGCGATGGATGTCAGCAGCAGCATGGCCGAGACGCCCATCGACAATGCGAAACTGGCCGCCAATACCTTTGTCGAGTCGATCGGCGCAAATGACCCGGTGGCGCTGGTGGTGTTTTCGACCGGCGCACGCCTGAGCCGGGCCTTTACGACGGACAAGGCCGCGCTCATATCCGCCATCAATAATCTGGGTGTGGGCGGTGAAACCTACCTGTTCGATGGCGCGTTGGAAGCCATCCAGCAGGCGGTGGCAGCCGGTAACCCGCGCCGCGCGGTAATTTTACTGAGCGATGGTGCGCAGTACGATACGGCCAACCGCTCTGCCGCGACCGAGCAGGATGTGCTGAACGCGGCGGTGAACAACGGCGTGCCGGTTTACACCATCGGCCTGGGTTTCGGGGCTGACCGTCACTATCTTGAAAATTTATCCACCGAGACAAATGGGCTGTTCCGTGAATCGCCCACCCCGGCGGAACTGCAAGCGATCTACACCGAACTGGCCGATTTGCTTCGGACTCAGTACGAAGTCGTATTGCAGGTCGATGTGCCGCTCGATGGGACCACCTATGACCTGGGGCTGGAAGTCACCACGCCTGAGGGGATCGCCAGCAGCACGGGTCGCCTGCGTGCGCCGGTGCCGGTGCCGGTGGTGCGTGCGCCGGAACTGCCCGCGGTAATCGACCGGGTGACCGAGGCTGTGGCCGAAGTGGTCGCGGATGACGCGCTCACCGGGGTCGAGATTGCGCTGGATGGCACGGCCCAGGTGACGCTGACCGAGGCACCTTTCGGCTTCACGATTGATCCGGTGGCGCTGGCTCCTGGCGCGCACAGTCTGACCTACACGGCGACGGATGAACACGGCGATACCGGCGCAGCCACGGTGGATTTCAGCATCGCGGCGCTGCCCTCTGACATTCGAATTGACCCGCCGCTCAGCGGCACGATTGGCGATCTCCAGGTTTATTCAGTCGATATTACCGGCCAGACAGATGCAGTCAGTGTCAACCTCACCCAGGATGGCGGTGAACCGCTCGCACTGCCTGAGCCGTATACGTTCGTCATTGATCCGTTCACTCTGACACCGGGTGACCACGTGATCGGCATTACCGTGACCAATGCAGGCGGGGTGACCACCGGTATCGGCGGCCAGTTCGCCGTGCCTGAACTGCCCATCCAGTTTACTGTGACCGGGCTGGAAAGCGGCCAGCAGGTCGCTGAACCGGTTCAGATCGGGGTGGATGTCCTCAGCAGCCAGGGCGAAGTCACGGATGTAACCTTTGCCTTTAACGGTGAGCCGCTGAATGCTGCGGACGCAAACACGCTGGTGCTGGACCCGCAGAGCCTGCCGCCAGGCCCGGGGACGCTGTCGGTGACGGTCGGCAATGCCCTCGGCCAGACGACGACCCAGAGCCTGAGCATTCAGGTTACGGCGCTGCCGCCGACGGTGACTCTCAGCGGCCTGGAATCCGGGGAAACCCTGGATGCGGATCGCACCATCGAAATCATCACGACCAGCCAGACACCGGTGACGGACATCCGCGCCCAGGTGGACGGCCAAACCCTCGAAGTCACTCCCGGCGAACCCGCCACGACCGTACTGGATGTACTGGCGATCGGCCCGGGTGCACACACCCTTTCGATCACTGCCGCAAATCAGGCCGGATTGGAGGCGCAGGTCGAAATCGCCTTCACTGTGCCTGAAAGCGTGTCGCTGACGGCGACGGCCCAGGTGCCCCCCACGGAAACAGTAACGCCGGAGGTGCCCGCGACGACTGTCTCAGCCAGCGAAACGGCAGTCAGTGCCGCGACCGAGGAAGCGACCAGCACTGAAACTGCGGCCACGACGGAAGCGGAAGCCCAGGCGCTGCAAACCGAGACCTCGGCTGCAATCAACCAGGCCGCGACTGCCGCGATCGCCGGGTTGTTTGAGCGGATTACCGAAACCGCCCAGGCCCAGGGACAAGCTTCTGCGACGCCGACTACGGCTGTGGCGGTGACGGAATCAGCGACGGCGGATCTGGCGGCCACCAGTGATGCACAGGCCACAATCGATGGTGCTGCCACCAGCGCTGCCCAGGCAGTGATTGAAGGCACCGCTACCAGCGACGCCCAGGCCACGGCGGATCTGGCGGCGACCGTAAACGCACAGTCCACCCTGGATGCGGCAGGTACTGCCACGACGACGGCGGCGGTGACGGAAGAAGCAGCCGTCGAAAGTGCGACGCCGACCCTTTCGGATCAGGACCTGAACGCCACATTGGACGCCGCTTCTTCGTCGGCAGTTTCCGCCTTGATCGAACGAATCACAGCGACTGCCGCAGTCAGCGCGTCCGCCGCAGCCGCAGCCCAGGTGACCCTTGATGCTCAAATGACGGCAGACGCCGCTCTCACCGCGACTCAAAGTGCAGTCCAGGCGCAGGCCACGTCCGCTGCCGAAGGGACGGAGAGCGCGCTCCAGACGGCGACTCAGCTTTTCATGGATGCCCAGGCCACCGCCAGCCAGTCCGTGCTGGATGAGCAAATGACCGCCGATGCCGCTACGACAGAAAACGCGGCCCAGACCGCCACGCAGTCCGCGTTGGATGAGCAAATGACCGCAGACGCGGAAGGCACCGACTCTGCGGCGCAGACCGCGACTCAGGCTGCGGCGGATGAACAGGCGACGGCTGATGCGCAGAGTACGATCGACGCCGCTGCGACCAGCGACGCGCAGGTCACGGTGACGGCTGAACGCACGCCGGAAGTGGAACCCACCGAGGAAGTCACTGGAGAAGTCAACGTGGTGCCGACCGAGGCGGGAACCGAGGTGGCCCAGGAAGCAACCCGTGCCAGCGCGACCCCGACCACGGGCGGTGCCAATGCCAGCCCAGCCGCATCGGTTACGCCGATTGGAACCCTGATCCCCGCTCAGGCGGAATCAACGCCCGGTAACGAGACGATGATCCCGGTTGCCGTGATTGTGGTGGTGATCGTCGTCGTGCTGTTCCTGCTGTACATCCTGCTCAGCCGGTCACGCCGCACGCGTCGCTAGCAGAAGCTGCGATTATCCGGGGAGGATGCCCATCCACAGGCGTCCTCCCTGATCAGTTATTCAAGAACTTCAACAGGCTGCGAGAGGCCGCGGATTGTGGGTGGCCTCTCGTGTTTGTTTACAGCAGATGACTCAGGGTTTCTTCATCGACGTTGCCGCCGCTGAGGACCACCACGGTTGAGCGGCCATCCTCCTCGACCACGCCGCTGCGCAGGGCTGCCACGCCGACTGCGCCGCCCCCTTCCACCACCCAGGCACATTTCAACAGCAGCCAGCGCATGGCCTCGGCGATGGCTTCTTCAGAAACCAGCACGATTTCATCCACATACCGCTGCGTCAGGCTGATGGTGATGGCATTGGCCTCGATCTCGCCGGACAGCGCTTCCGCCAGGGTCTCCCAGACCTGAGGCAGAGCGGTGTCGTAAAACAGGTTGTACATGGCCGGGGCCGATTCTGCGCAGACGCCGATGACTTCGATGCTGGGTTTCAGCGATTTGAGCGCCAGGGCCACGCCGGAGATCAGGCCGCCGCCGCTGACCGGCACCAGCACGCGCTCGACATCTGGCAGCGAATCGATGATTTCCAGCCCGATCGTCCCGGCTCCCGCCACGATCAGCGGATCATTGTAGGGGGAAATAAACGTCGCGCCCTCGTCGCGGATCAGGCGGTGGGCTTCATCTTCTGCTTCGTCGTAATTATCGCCAAAGAGGATGGCCTGCGAACCATATTGATGCACCCCCTCCACCTTGCGGCGGGGCGTGGACGTGGGCATCAGCACCCGCGCTGTGGTTCCCAGCAGGTGAGCGGCATAGGCGACGCCCTGGGCATGATTGCCCGACGAGCAGGCGATAATGCCTTTCTCCCGGGCCTTCCTGTTCAATGTCAGCATCGCGTTCAGTGCGCCGCGCACTTTGAAGGAACGGGTTTTATTCACATTTTCCAGCTTGAACCACACCTGGGGGCCGAGATCGTGAATCTGTTCCAGTGGGGTCGGCCTCAGGTAAGGCGAAAGCCGGTAGCGTGCCAGCGCAATGTCAGCCAGTTCGATCATGGATGTCTCCAATACATAAAACACCTTATAATGAAATTAAATTTGCAGTGCGATTCTGCGTCGTCGTGGACAGTTTTGCAACCGCAGGATTGCGCTTCATGTCATCCTTAACCATAATCTGATTATCTTGCTCGCGTTTATTGATAGGGAAACGATGGAACCGGCAATCGACACCCGGATACTGCGGCAACAGGCTTATGCAACGGACGAACACCTGAACGTGCGTTACCAGATCCACGAACAGTACAGCGTACCGCGCGTGGATTTCCCGGATTGGGTCCTGAGCCGGGTCACCTGGCGCGGTGAAGAAACCCTGCTCGATGTGGGCTGTGGGCCGGGCAGTTACGCGGCGGCGCTGGCTCAATCGCTGCCCGGTGTCCGCTATTATGGCGTCGATTTTTCAAGCGGCATCCTGGCGAAACATCCTGCGCGCCGGGCCGTTGTACAGGCGGATGCCAGGGATCTGCCGTTTGCGGACCAGACCTTCGACGTGGTGATGGCGAATCATGTCCTCTATCATCTGCCGGACATCGACCATGCGATCAAGGAAATCCGCCGGGTGCTGAAGCCGGACGGGATTCTGGTGGCGGCGACCAACAGTGTCGAAAACACCCCCCAGTTTCATGACCTGTATAAGCGCGCGATTATGGTGCTGACCGCGCCCGGCAAGCAGGTCATCGTCCCGCGACCGGCCAGTCATGCCTTCAGCCTGGAAAGCGGCACGCGCTACCTGGCCCGCAACTTTTTCGCGGTGGTCCGTTACGATTTGCCCGGCACGTTCGTCTTTGATGAGGTCGAACCGGTGCTGGCCTATCTGGAAAGCGCCCGCAGCCTGAGCGAACCCCAGCTTCCGTTAGGGGTGTCGTGGGATGCCGTCATGATGATCGTGCGCGAACAGATTCGCAATCAACTTAATTACGTGGGTGAACTGGTCGTCCACAAACTCAGTGGGGTGTTGATTGCCTCTGACCAGGGGGGATTTATCCACGATTACGTGGATGAGAGCCGCAAACTGGCCTAGACTTCAGCGGATTGGTCGTTTTGATCTGAACTGCACACGTTGGATGGCAGTTGGAAGCCGAAGCGCCCAACCAGCGGCACAAATCGGACTCGCTCCGTTTGTTCGATCTTCCAGGTATTGTCCCAGCGAATCACACGTTCCAGATATTGATCCTGCTGGCTGCCGACCGGGATCACCAACCGTCCGCCGTTGGGATCCAGCTGGGAACGCAGCGGGCCAGGCAGGGCAGGTGCTGCCGCTGTGACGAGGATGGCATCATAAGGAGCCATGTCCGGCAGGCCCTGGCTGCCATCGCCCACATGGATTTCGACGTTTTCGACACCTAACTGATCCAACACCCGGGCCGCACGTCCGGCGAGTCGCGGATAATATTCCAGGGTATAGACCCGCGCGGCCAACTGACACAGGATGGCGGTCTGATAACCGGACCCGGTGCCGATTTCCAGCACGTGCTCGTCCCCCTTCAGGTGGAGCATCTGAGTCATGAGTGCCACAATATACGGCTGCGAAATGGTTTGATTCTCGCCGATTGGCAGCGGTTGATCGGTATACGCCAGGTGTTGAACCTCGCGCGGGACAAACTGATGGCGGGGAATGTGGCGCATCGCGGCCAGCAGGCGCTGGTCATGAATACCACGCACGGCGAGCTGTGTGGCTACCATGCGGCTGCGTGAAAGTTTCCATTTGTCGCCCATCGGAATACCTCGACAACCAGTTTTTCTATAAATACTACTATTACTATCCTGTCGATTACCTAAAATCCAGAATGAGTTTGCCGGCTCCACCCAGGGTTCTCCACAGCGCATATTACATCCAGTATAACGTATCCCGGTGGTGGTGCCAATCGCCTGCGGGCCAGGCAGGGCGAACCAATCAGTTTGAAAGTTTGGGCATTCGTGGCAAACTTAAGACGCTTGTCATCCTGTATCCGAGGATTTGCGACATGCGTCGTTATAGGGGTTTCGTCTGGTTCACGCTGATGCTGCTGGCGGGTCTGCTGGTTAATCCGGGTCTGGCTCAGGACCCGCGCCCGCCGCTTTTTGCGACCAACACGCCGCCTGCGCCATTGGCGGTCATCAGCACGCCGTCTGTGCCCATCAACCGCTTCGTGCTGCGGCCCTGGCAGGCGGGGGATCTGGTCGAGGTGCTGTATACCCGCGTGCGCCAGCTGACGCCGGGGGCGATTGAGATGGAAAACGCGATCGCGCTGACCCAATATGAATTGACCCGGCGGTTTCCGCGTGCCCTTCAGGATGCGAAGGTGCGCCAGCGCCTGCTGCCCGCAATGCTGGCGGCCCCGATTGGCAGTATCGACCTGCGCAGCGTGGCGCGTCCGTTCATCGAGGCGCTGGTCAACCAGCAGGCAGCAGCCCCATTGATACCATTCGAGGATGCTGGCTTTCAGGTCGATGTGCTCCCTGCCAACCTGGATGGAATTGCACCGGAGGATGCCGTGCTGCACGTGTATGCCGCCGATGCCGCCGGTTCGCCCGTGTATGACGATTATGTGCCGGTCATCGGCAGCGCCAGCGGCCCTTACCGCGTGCTCGACTCGCCGGACCTGCCTGCGTCACCGTTGGATTCGGTGGCTGCGCTTGAACTGATGGGCGTCGGCGATTTCAACCGGGACGGCCTGGACGAACTGGCGATCGCACTGGATGATGGCGCGCTGAACCGCGAACTGCGCGTGTTGGGCTGGCGCGGGGGCAGCCTGGTGAGTCTGGTCGAACCGGGCAAGGTGATCCGCTATGGCGAAATCGTCACCTGGATGGCCGGGGGCAGCGATCTTGAGGTCAAGGTGTATCGTGAAGAATCGGCGGCGTGGCAGTGCCTGGGCGAGCAGGCTGTGACCTGGCGCTGGTCGGCTAATTTCTTTCGCCCGGTGCCGGATGCGGACGGCTATTTCTTCCAGAATACCGCCAACTGCCTGTTTTACGGCGCGGAACCGCTGTATGCGCAGCCGATTGACGAAGCCCGCGCGACGATCGGCGACATCCTCCCCTTTGTGACGTCCGAGGACGATTATGCTGCCCAGCGTACCCAGGTCATTCAGGCGATGCTGGCGGTGTTCGACGGTGACGTGGGCAGCGCGCTGGCGCTGGCGCTTGACCTGGACTCGCGTGCCGAGCCGGGTTCGTGGCTGGCGCAGCAGACCGGGGCGTTTATCAGCGCGCTAAATGAGACCGATGTGAAGCCGCTGGCGGTGTGCGCGTCCCTCATCGAAGCCAGCCCTCACGGAGCCTGTAATATCGACGATGCGCTCGCGCGCCTGTTTGATGAGCAGCCGCTGGTGCGCGACCGCCCGATCGACGAGCAGCTGCTCGAATTGGGCATCACGGTCCAGAATCAGCAGACGGTCTCGACGGTGGGCCGCGCCGACCGGCAGGTGGTACGCTTCAACCTGGCCGGGGAGCACTGGTGGGCCTTCGCGCCGCTCGATCCGTTGGTGTATACGGCGGAAAAGGCCGATCCG
>JAIOHO010000603.1 GCA_019912905.1 Anaerolineae bacterium | reverse complement strand
TTCGCATCCAGCGCCTGCTGAAAATCGTCCGGCACCACCGCCCGGCTCTGCGATGAATAGGCAGCGTCCCAGCGGCCATCGCTTCTGGCGCGCTCCACCTCGGTCAGTCCGGCCTCGCGCATCCGCCCCTGAGCGATGAGTGCCTCGGCCTTGTCGCGGTTGATCTGGGACCATTTGCTGGCTTTGCGACGCGGCGTAAATTTTTGCAGCCAGAACTGTGCGTCAAACTTGTTTTTCTGCCCGTCGATCCAGCCGAAACACAGCGCTACCGTCAGCGCCTCGGGGTACGAGACCGAATCATGGCCGGAGTCCTTCTTGGCGATCTTGAGCCACACCCCCTCCGACTGCGTGTGATTCTGCTCCAGCCACTGCTCCCACACCTGCTCCGATTCGCACCACAGGATTGGTAAATCGCTCATCGTTCTATACCTGAGGACTGCACCTCACATAGGGATTTCATCTGCACTCTCCTAATATTCAGAACGGATGTGCGTATTGTAACATGAAGATTTTCCTATAATGAAGCTCCAATCTGGATCGCGTACTAAACGTGATTCTTTGGTTCTTTTGTGCGTATTTAAATGCTGATGTGATAATATGCTAAGATGTATGTAGTATGAATAGAATTAACGAGGCAAAAATGAGCACTGTCATACCAGACGTTTTATCAAACTATGCTGCCTTTCAACAGTGGATTGAAGGTCAGATGAGCGGTCTACAAGGTCATGACAAGGGTAATCCGTGGCAAGAGTTTGCCAAGCATCTCGTTCCCCTAACCGATTTTGGGAAAAACTTTCAGAACTTTAAAGATAATCCCAGAAAAACACATGACAAAGGATGGGACATCAAAGCCGATGGTACCTCCGATCACGATACTAGAACTCTCTTCACGCAAACAAAGTTCAAAATGCCTAGTCAAAATGACTTGGATGCCGTTATTAGCAGTTTCGTTCCGTTAGCTGGCGTCAAAGAAGGGCAAATGCCTCTGAGTGGCATGGCGGTAGATCGTGAAGATGTTTTTTCGCCATCGTAACCATAAGTGATCTTCAAAGCAGCATAATTAGCAACTTCCGTCGAAGCGGCAAGCCATCTGTATCATATTTTGATCACTGGATTCATGAGCATAGACTCTTCATCTTGGATGGACCGATGGTATGGAGGCTATTTCGAAACTGGTATCTAAAATCTTTTGGTGATCCCCAACCGCAGACTTTGCACTTTGTTTGTCCTTACACAAAATTTGAGAATGTCTATCTTGGTGTACTCGCGGCATCGGAAATAAGACGCATTTATGAAGAAACAGGCGATGCAATATTCTTTGAGAATGTTAGAGACTTCACCGGCTATACGGATGTAAACCAAAAGATCGCCGCGACCATCAAAGACGAACCAGCACAGTTCTTACCACTAAATAACGGAATAGTCTTTAGCACATCCTCAGTCGAAGAAATAGACCTAACTACCTTGACACTTGACCGCGCAAGTATAGTTAACGGTTGTCAGACGACAACCACTATCGTGCAGACTTTGCCTCCTGAGGGCACAGAGTGTTTCCTACAAGTTAAGATTGTCAAGATTGACGAGGAACCAACAAGTTGGAAAGTAACACATGCGGCTAACTACCAGAATGAAATCAACCGTATCGATTTGGATTTGTCGCGATATATTCGTCCACAGATAGTCAAAAAGCAGAGCTGGTTGTCAGGCATCCCATTGTCGGACGACAATGACGCATGGAGTATTATTACAGTCTTTAATAATCAGAAAGTCACTTGGAAGAATGTCCGAATCCTCTTTATTGGTCTATTTAGTCGTGATCCAGGCAATATGTTCGACGTCAATTTTGGTGCTGTGGAAGGCGATTTACTCGCGCTGTTTCTTCAGGACAAGGAACTGAATCAGAAACTATTTGATGTGGTGTTTGCCCTGCATGAGGCGTCAGAACGAGGATCTGACAATGCGAGAGAATGGCTCGCTGGGGATGAACAGATGCGTGAGATTTTCTCTAGACTATTGGGGGATACACGCGCGCCATACATGCAGTTTCTGACAATACTTGCTATATGTGCCCTTGCTGACATGAACATAGCTCAGAGAGAAGAACCACTTCAAAAAGAATTTGACAGGATGAAGCTGATTGTAAAGCAGTTTCACGAAGTTCTGGAATCACAGAAGGAGGAGTTGAACTACGCGTATTTTGTGGCCTTTGAGAAGGTCGCCAATGATGTCCTAACAACCGTTGAGACGGGAGATAGAGCTGCCATTAGTCGGCTAATGTACTCCCGGATCACAAAAAGAGATCGTTTCACAAATCTGTTTCTACAAGTCAAGCTGGGCATCCAGTCAGCAAAACGGGGTCGAGAAATTTATTGATCTAGGGTCTAAGAATCAATCAGCATCTGCTGCACCAGTTCGCTGAGGTTGACCCGGTAGAGGTTGGCATCATCCCACAGCAGCGCCGGATCGAGGGCGAAACCAGGCAGCACCGCCGAGGTCAGGCGGCCCTGGGCATCACGCGGGCGTGGCTCGTAGGAACCCTCGGCGTTGAGCGCCCAGAAATCTGCGTCGCGGTGAACCGGGTCGATCAGCCAGTATTCGGCCACGCCGCTTTCCTGATACTCTTTGAATTTATCCCCGCGATCTCGAATCGTACTTTCCGGCGAAACGATCTCAACCGCAATATCCGCCGGGCCTTCCAGCCAGTTTTCCCGAATTCGATCTCGATGTTCGACCAACACGACCATCAGGTCTGGTTCCCGCGCTGGTCGATCTGCGTGGATGAGCATCGGAGTCCCCGCAGACAGCACTTCACCCAGGCCGGTGAGGTTCAGAAACAGATTGACCAGCGTGCCCAGGAACATCTGAATGCGCTGATGCGGCCTATTGTTTGACCCGCCCAGTATCACCTTTCCCATCAGCCATTCCGCGTGCTGCTCGGCGTAGCGTTTTAGAAAATCCTCAAAGCTCACGCCCTCCGCCACGATCGTTTCGTGCCGGGCCGGGTCATCGGTGAGGGTATCCGGGTGAACCTGGTTAACCATGGGTCAAACCTCATCTCTCGGAGGATGCGCTTACTGTAACACAAAAATCAAAAAGCGTGACCGCCGCCCATCGGACGATCACGCTTCCAAGAAGTTTGGGTTCAGCGTCTAATTCAGCGGCACCATATGGATGATGGTCACGCCGCTGCCCCCTTCGGCGGGAGTCGCCTCGGTGACTTTCGAGATCAGCGGGTGATGCTCCACGCGCTCGCGGACGGCTTTGCGCAGCGCGCCGGTCCCCTTGCCGTGAATGATGCGCGCGAACGGCAAACCGGAAGTATAGGCCGCATCGACGTAGGTCTCCAGCCGCGTGAGCGCATCCTCCACCCGTTCCCCGCGCAGGTCGAGTTCCAGCCCTGGCGACTGGCCCTTGGGCACGATCGGGTCCGGGGATTTTTCGTACTCGCGCACATGGCCGCGCTTCATCTCGCGTTTTTCGCTGCGCGTGCGGTGGCTCAGTTCGTCGAATCCGGCGCGCACCTTCAGCGACCCCACCTGCACCAGCGCCGAACTCTGGTCGAGTTCCTGAATCACCCCCTCGGCGTTGAGCGTTTGCAGCCAGACTTTATCACCCAGCCGGGGCGTCCACGCACTGCTTTCCGGCATCTCGACGCCGTTTTCGATGGGCGCGTCGATGTCGGCGTTCAGGTTCGCAGCAGCGTCCTGAAGTTCGCGGATTTTCTCCAGCGGCATCCCCGCCGCGCGCAGATCGTTGCGCAGGCGCTTCAGTTCGCGCTGAAACACTTTCAGTTCGGTCTCCGATTGGCGGCGGGCGGCATTGATGATGTCGCGCCGCTCATCTTCGATTTTGTCCAGCCGCGCTTCGAGGTCGGCCTGCTGATCTTCGATGTCTTCCAGGTGGGCGGAAATGGCGACATTCTTCTTGCGAATGTCCTCGCGCGTGCGCTGGATTTCGTCCAGCAGGTCGTCCGCCACCAGGTCTTCGGTGGCGACCATGCCCCGTGCAGCGTCGATGATTTCCTTGTTCAGCCCCAGCCGCTCGGCAATCGCCAGTGCGTTCGAGCGCCCTGGCAGGCCGATAATCAGCCGGTAGGTCGGGCGCAGCGTTTCCAGGTCGAACTCGACGCTGGCATTGCGCACGCCGGGAGTTTCCACGCCGTAGATTTTGAGTTCCGGGTGATGCGTCGTGACGATGGTGGTGATGCGGCGGTCCTTCAGGTGATTCAGCAGCGCCCGCGCCAGCGCTGAGCCTTCCGCCGGGTCCGTGCCCGCGCCGGCCTCGTCCAGCAGCACCAGCGAGCGTTCGTTGGCTTCGCGCAGGATGCCGATGGTATTGGTCATGTGCGACGAAAACGTGCTCAGGTTCTGCTCGATACTCTGCTCGTCGCCGATGTCGGCATACACGCCCTCGAACACGCTCAGCTTAGCATCTTCCACCGGCAGATGCAGGCCGCACTGCGCCATCAGCGCCAGCAGACCAATCGTCTTGAGCGACACGGTTTTGCCACCGGTGTTTGGCCCGGTAATGACCAGCACCCAGGTCTCCGGGTCCAGCTCGACGTCGATCGGCACCACACTGCCCGTCAGCAGCGGATGCCGCGCCCCCATCAGCCGAATCGTACTGCCCGGTTTATGATCCTCCGCGCGGAAAGGCACGAAGATTGGCTCGACGGCTTTCAGGTTTTCGGCATAATGTGCTCTGGCGAAGATCAGGTCGAGCGCGGCCAGCACCTCGACCGTGCGCACGATATATTCCGACTCTTCGCCGACCAGTGCGGTCAGCGCCGCCAGAATGCGGCGGATCTCCTTTTCTTCCTCAAGCTGGAGTTCACGCCATTCGTTATTGGTTTCCACCGTTGCCAGCGGTTCGATGAAGATCGTCGCGCCGCTGGACGACATATCATGCACGATTCCGGGAATGCGTCCCCTGAACTCCGCCTTGAGCGGCACGACGTAGCGCCCGTTACGCGTTGTGATCAAACTTTCCTGCAAAAACTGCTGGTTGGTGCTGTTGGTAATGATCCGGTTCAGCTTGGTCATCAGCCGGTCATAGGCCACTTTCAGGTCACGGCGGATGATCGCCAGTCGCGGGCTGGCATTATCCATCACCTCGCCGTTGTCGTTCAGAACCTTGGAAATTTCTTCCTGAAGCGCCGTGCATTCTTCCGCTTCGTTGATCAGGTCCGCCAGCAGCGGATACTGCCCCTTCATCCGGCCCACCGTGCGCCGCAGGGTCGTCGCCCGCCGCAGGGTATAACGAATATCCAGCAGCGTCTGCGGCTCGCAGATAATCCCGCGTGTGGCCTGCATCGCCGGGTCACGCACATCGCGCACCCCACCCATCGACACATTCTGCCGGTTGGCAAACAGCAGTCGGGCTTCGGCGGTCTCAAGCTGCCAGGTCTTGGCTTCCTCAAAATCGGTCGAGGGGTAAAGCTGCCGCGCCAGGTCTTCCCCAGCGGAAAATGTGCAGTATTCAGCCAGCTTTTCCAGCACTTTAGTCAATTCCAGAGTCTGGAACGTTTTTTCATTCATCAGGTTGTCATCTCAAGGATCGCCGGGCCGCGAAAGACCCGACCATATCTCCAAACCCCTGCGGGGTTCATGCGTACAGATGGGAGTCCCGCAGGACTTTGCGGGGGCTGCCGCCCGGTCGAATCGGCGGCGCGGACAAAACAGGTCCAGTATAATGCAGGCCGGTGACTTTTTCAACGGCAGGAGGCCATAACGGGCTATGAAAGGTCCATAGAGGTTCGAATTGAGAGAGTAACTGCCCGCTCCAGCGGTACAAATTGGGCGTTGAGTGATAACCATAGGATACCTCAGGTTGGCGCAACAGCCCACATTCTGAGGTAAAAACGATCGGGTGGCAGCGATAAGCTGTGCGTATCGTCCCTTACATCTCCCAGGAGTAAACGCATGGACGTTCATATCGAACACCTGCCCCCGCTGCGCGTAGCCGCCCTCAGCGCCCGCGAACCCGACGCCGAAACCGCGGCGCTCGACGGCATCCTGAACTGGGCCAGAGCACACGGTTACCTGTCGGAACCCTATCGCCTGTTCGGGTACGACAACTGTCTGCCCGGCCCGCAGCACCGCTACACCGCCTGGCTGACCGTCGGCCTGGAAGCGATACCCGACCATCGTGTGCAGATCATCGACTTCTCCGGCGGTCGCTATGCCGTGCTGCGCGTGACCGGCGTCGAGCAGATCAAAGCGGGATGGGATCGCCTCGCGTCCTGGGTCCGGCACAACCGCTTCCGGCTCGCGCGTCAACCCGGACTGGAGGAACACCTGCATCTGCCGGACGCCCCGACAGCTCAATTCACCCTCGATCTGTACCTGGCTCTCGTCGGTTAATCGATTCTGGCCCAGGATGTGACTGCTATACAGTTTGTAATCTGACCGTCAATTTGTGCCACTTCGCTGCTATAATGGGCGCGTGTCTTACTATTCAGGTACAGAGTCCCCATGCGCCATCTGACAATTTTGTGGTTGACTTTTAGCAGCCTTGCGGCCCCGCTGTATGCGCAGGATTCCGGCCTCACAGCTACCGCCTACCAGACCGTCAACGTTCGCAGTGGCCCGAGCACCCAGTACGAAATCATCGGCCAGATTACCGAAGGCGACACCGTTCCTGTCCTGGGGCGCGACAGCGAAAGCACCCGCTGGTTGTACATCGCCCTGCGCGATAATGAAGATACCGAGGGTTGGGTCGCAGTCTTCACCGTCACACTCAGCGGCAACCCCAATTCCCTGGAGGTAATCGAGCCGGTACCGGACGATGACAGCCTCGAAACGGTCCCCGTCGATGGCGTCCGCATCGTGGCCTTCGGACGCGTGAACGTCCGCAGTGGGCCGGGCATCACCTACGACATCGTGGATCAGCTCGAAATCGAAGAACAGGCCGAGGCGACCGCGCGCAGCAATTACAATAATGATTGGCTGTACATCGAGAATACCCATCTGTCCGGCTGGGTGGCCTATTTCACTGTCACCGTGCGCGGCAATGCCGATGAACTGCCGGTGCTGGTCCCCGACGCGGCCAGCAGCGACCTCGTCCCACCCTCCGCGCTTATCCGTACCAGCTTTAATGTCCGTCTGCACAGCCGCCCGGCTTTCGCGGCAGGGGTTACGGGCGAACTGTCTTTCGGCACCCAGGTGACTCCGCTCGGCGTCACGCGCGATGGCCGCTGGTTGTATGTGGCGACGGATGAGGTCGAAGGCTGGGGCTGGACCCGCCTGTTCGCCATCACCGGCGAACAGTTGGCTCAGATTCCGCGCCGCAGTGTCACGACCACGCCGACCCCTTCGCCGACCCCATTCAGCCCAACAGGGTAATCGCACCCGCACTTGAAGTCAGCCGTCCATCGCCCGTCCACGCGGAACTCACTTCGGTTTCAGTCGAATCGCACGGATAACTCCGAATGAACGGACTGGGTGAATCAGGTTGGGATGTTGCAGCGCGCCTGCCAGCCGCGTGTGCAGACACATTTCATTTGTGAAAAATTCCTGAAGAAGGGCATTTTTAGGAGTTTGTCAGATCGCCTGTGGCATCTTACAAGGACGAAGGTAGTATTACAAGCATAGGATTAACGGATATGGACCGTCGCTGCCCACATTGTAACAAACCAACCCCCAATGGCACCTTTATCTGCCCAGCCTGCGACAATCTTCTGGATATTCCGCCGGTCGAAAAAGAAACCCGCATGCTGATGCAGACTCGCGGCCTGGAAAGCCTGAACCATGACTACTTCGACAAGGACTCGACCCTGGTGCTGCGACTGCGCAGCCGCGAGAAATCCTTTCAGTTGACCATGATGCAGCTCCAGATGGGTCAGATCCTGGGGCGCAACGCGCGCGGTCACGACCCCAAGGCGCACATCGACCTGGCGCGCTATGACGGCGAAGAACTCGGCGTGTCGCGCCGCCACCTGCATTTTCGTTACGATCCCCAGGATAAAACCGTGCGGATCACGGATATGAACAGCGCCAACGGCACCTTCATCAACGGCCAGAAGCTGCATCCGGGTGAGGTACACGTGCTGCGGCATGGTGACCGGATGCGTGTGGGGCAGCTTGAAATCGGCGTGACCATTCTGCACGCCACTGCGGTGGTGGATGTGGGTTGATCCGCGCAAACGGGTCCTGAGCTGAACCTCGAGACTCGTGTTACCATAGCCGCATCAGGCGCTGTCGTCGGAGGAATTTTCCTCAAGCGTTGAACGGCGTCTGAAGGCCACATCATGCGGCGTATTGCGGCTGCACTTGTTCTGCCTGGTGTCCTCATCGCCGCAGCCTATGGCGCGGTCGGAACCCTTGTTTACGATCAGGGGACGTTCGCCCTGCCTCACTGCGAACAGGGTCCCCGCCCGGTATGGGCCAATAACCAGCCTGCTGCCTATGTGACTGGCGGCGCGTTTGGCATCCAGAACGTCGATATCACCCCCTACGAAATGCCCATTTATGAAACCGTCACCTTCTCCAGCCGCAGCGACTCGATTACCTTGCAGGCCTGGGATGTACCCGCGCCACTTGATGTGGGCGACGCGGCCCCGGCGGTGATCCTCGTGCACGGCCTCAACGACTGCCGCCGCGCCCCGGCCATCCTGCTCCCGGCAGGCATGCTGCACCGGGCCGGTTTCCACGTCCTGCTGCTCGACCTGCGAAATCACGGCGACTCTCAGATCACCACCGGGCGCATGTCGGGCGGCCTGTTCGAGTACCTTGATGTATTAGGGGCCTGGGATTGGCTGGTGAACGCTCAGGGCATCCCGCCGGAGCGTATCGGCTTGTTCGGCGTCTCGCTGGGCGCGGCCACCACATTGATTGCGGCGGGCGAAGAGCCGCGCATCGCCGCCGTCTGGGAAGACAGCAGTTATGCCGATGTGCAGTTGGCGATTGCCGATCAACTGACCTACCGGGGCATCCCCACGTTTCTGGCCCCTGCCGGGGTCCTCATGGGCCGCCTGCTCGACGGCGTGGACCTCAGTGCGCGCAGCCCGCTGGCCGCGATTGCAATATGGGGAAACCGCCCCCTGTTTATTACACACGGCGAGGCCGATACCCGCATCCCGGTGCTGCACGCCTACCGACTGGCCGAGGCCATGCGCGCCAATGGAATCACCATCGAACCCTGGATCATCCCCGGCAGTCCGCACGTCCAGGGCATGTTCGACGCGACTGACGAGTACGAAACCCGCCTGGTCGATTTTTTCCGCGCCAGCCTGGGCACCGGAACCAACCCATAGGCGGGCCGCAACCCACAGTTGAACAACCCTGCCCATCGTGTCACAATAGAAGATGTGTTCCACAATCAGGCAGTGGGAGTAACTTTATGGCGTCCGGTTTACTCGAAGGGTTAAACCCCCAGCAGCGCGAAGCCGTCACCGCCGGGTTAGGGCCGGTCATCATCTATGCGGGGCCGGGCAGCGGCAAAACCCGCGTGCTGACCTATCGGTTGGCGTACCTCGTCAAAGAGATGGGTGTGTATCCTGGCGCGGTGATGGCCGTGACCTTCACCAACAAAGCCGCCACCGAGATGCGCACCCGCGCCGAAACCCTGCTTGGCAGCCGTCTGAAGGGCATCCAGATCGGCACGTTTCATGCCATCTGCGCCCGCATCCTGCGCCGCGAAGCCGAAAATACGCCCTACCGCACCGACTACCTGATCTACGACACCGACGATCAGCTTTCGGTCGTCACTCAGGCGATGGTCGAACTCAACATCGACACCAAGCGCTACAACCCACGCCGCGTCCTGGGGGCCATCTCCAACGCCAAAAACGAATTGATCACCCCATCTCAGTTCAAAGCGCCGGATTATTTTCACGAGATCGTCGCCCGTGTCTATCCCGCCTACCAGGAGATTCTGGTCGCCAACAATGCCGTCGATTTTGATGACCTGCTCATGGAAACCGTGCTGCTGCTGCGCGATAATCCCGAAGTGGCCGAAAAATACGGGCGTTTTTACGAGCATATCCTGGTCGATGAATTTCAGGATACCAACATGGCCCAGTACAAGCTGGTCCAGCTGTTCGGGCGACCGCAGGACAACATCTTCGTCGTCGGCGACGAGGATCAGGGCATCTACGCCTTCCGGGGCGCGGATTACCGCAACGTCCGCCAGTTCCGCCAGGATTATCCCGACGCGAAGATGATCATCCTGGCCCAGAATTACCGCTCGACCCAGATTGTGCTGGATGCCGCCCGCGCCGTGATCGACAAAAACCCGCACCGCCAGCCTAAAGACCTGTTCACCGACCGCAAGGGCGGCGCGAAAATTTACCTGTACGAAGCCTACAACGAAGAAGAAGAAGGTGATTATGTAGCTGAACAGGTTGAATTTGTCAAACAGCGCGACAACCTGAACTATAAGGACTTTGTTGTTATGTACCGTACCAAAGCCCAATCTCGCGCCTTGGAAGATAAGTTTATGAAACGTAAAGTACCCTACAAGCTTATTGGGGATGTTGGCTTCTACAAGAGGCGCGAGGTGCGCGATTTGTTGGCCTATCTGCGCGTCATCCACAATCCCGATGATTCGGTCAGCTTTAACCGCATTGTCAACGTCCCCAAGCGTGGTATCGGTAAGAAGTCGCTGGTAGATTTTCAAGCGTGGGTTGGGCAAAAACACATGACGTATTCAGAAGCACTAACGGCGCTGGTTGATGGTGAAACTGTTCCAATAACCAGCCGATCACTAAAGAGTCTTGTTGAATTCGCTCAACAGGTACATGATTGGCAGGAGTTGGCTGCGACAGGGGATCTAGTCGCTCTTTTTGACGACATTATCGTTAGCACAAGCTATCATATGCACTTGCGCGATACGAGTGATAGTAATGATGAGTTTACAGAACGTGAAGAAAACATACAGGAATTCCGGGGGCAGTTGGAAAAAACTTCAAGCGAAGAGCTTTCGCTCAGCGAATTCTTAACAGAAATTGCGCTGGTAGCCGACGTCGATACGCTCGACGCCGAAGCCGACGCGGTCACGCTGCTGACCCTCCACAGCG
Source organism: Anaerolineae bacterium (assembly GCA_019912905.1). Classification (GTDB taxonomy): domain Bacteria; phylum Chloroflexota; class Anaerolineae; order Aggregatilineales; family Phototrophicaceae. Next base: position 1,964 of record JAIOHO010000603.1, on the reverse strand, counting down.
CCAAGGGGCTGGAGTTTCCGGTGGTGTTTATGACCGGGCTGGAGGATGGTCTGCTGCCCCACCTGCGGTCGATGGATGACCCCGAGGGCATGGCCGAGGAACGCCGCCTGATGTATGTCGGTCTCACCCGCGCCAAGGATCAGGTGTATCTGACCTATGCCTTCCGCCGCTTTCTCTATGGCAGCAGCGAAACCAACCTGCCCTCGCGTTTCCTGGCGGACATCCCCGCCGACCTGACCGACGGCATCTATTCCAGCGGCAATGCCAACCTGCGCGACAGCATCAGCTACCAGCGCGAAACCACCTGGGACCAGACCGGGTCGAATGCGGCCCGCTCCAAGATCATCCCCTTCCCCTCCAGCGCCGCAGCCCCGAAAGCGCGTCCTGAACCCAAATTGCAGTACAGGTCGGGGATGCGCGTGCGCCACGCCAAATTTGGCGAGGGCGTCGTCATCGAAAGCCAGCGCAGCGGCGATGATGAGGAGGTCACCGTGGCCTTTGCCGCGCACGGCATCAAACGCCTGGCCGCCAGTTTCGCCCGGCTCACGGTGGTGGAATAGGGCATCATCCCATCTGATTTGGAAGACAAACCAGTCACTCGCTTGAACGTGACTGAAAACTGTTAACGGACAACTGGGAACCTGCGTCAGGCCGCTCCAGTCTGTTTTCCCCTTAGATTTATTCATTGCGACCTCTCGGCGATTTCTCGGCGCTGACAGCGTATGCTGTCTTCAGGTGATGCGATTGAGGCAGCGTGCCCAATCCATCGTGGGGAGTGGAAGCAGTAGATCGCACCATGTTCGACTACAACAATTCATACCAGATGATCGAAAGCCGGAACCAGGAACTGCGCCGCGAAGCCGACCACCAGCGGCTGGTCAACAACGTCGTGCGCGCCAATCGCGCCGTGAAGTCCAGCCAACACCACCCGACCCTCCGCCAGCGGTTCCTGCGGTTGGCCGGGCGAATGACGGCTTCGAACCAGGGAGCTACCGCTGCCGAGCGCGATCTTGAAATCGCCGACGTGCCCTGCTGAGAAACGTGCGCCGGGTACCGAGTCGGGGTAGATTATCCCGGTCTCACATCCGGCTCACATTTCGACCACAGGAGGACTGCTGCACATGGCAACGCGACACAACATCAGTTCGGGCGCACCCTGGGAATCCGTCTTTGGCTATTCCCGTGCCGTGCGCATCGGCAATCAGGTCCACGTGGCCGGGACCGCCGCCAGCGGCGCCAACGGTCAGATCGTCGGCGGGGATAACATCGAAGCGCAGACTCGTTTCATCTTGCAGAAAATCGAAGCGGCCCTGAGCGAAGCCGGTGCAACGATGCGCGATGTCGTCCGCACGCGGATGTTCGTCACCGATATTTCGCGCTGGGAATCGGTCGCGCGCGTGCACGGCGAATTTTTCGCGGACGTGCGCCCGGCAGCAACGATGGTCGAGGTCAACAAGCTGATCGACCCGGCCATGCTGATCGAAATCGAAGTGGACGCCATTATTCTGGAGGAAGCGGATTGATAGAAGCGACCGCCTATCGCCGGATGCAGCCCGACGACGCGCCCGCTGTCAGCAAATTGGTGCTGCGGACCTTCAGGACCTACGTCGCGCCCGACTACCGCGCCGAAGGGGTGGAGACCTTTTCCCGTTTCGTGCAGCCGGATGTCCTGGCGGAGCGGCTGAAGGCGGGCGCGCTGGGATGGGTGGCGCTGGCAGATCGCACCGTCGTGGGCATGATCGAGATGCGCAGTTTATCCCACGTCACGCTGCTGTTCGTGGACGGTGCCTATCAGCGGCGCGGCATCAGCCGGGAACTGCTGCGCATCGCCCTGGATCACTGCCGCGAAGTCAACCCCGGCCTGCGCCAGGTAACGGTCAATTCCTCGCCCTACGCCCTCGAAATCTACCGGCGCATGGGCTTTGTGCCGACCGCGCCGCAGCAGGAGCAGCACGGAATTATCT